>JBDSGY010000366.1:0-4772 GCA_039918755.1 Steroidobacteraceae bacterium | reverse complement strand
TGCAGGTAGCTGTGCGGGTTGCGCGCCTCGAACTGCGTGACCTTGCCCGAGATGCTGACCGGCTTGTTGATGTCGAAATGCGGCGCAAAACTGTGGTGCGCGACTGCGGCAGTCGCGGCCGTTGCGGCGACAAGCGCTGCAATACTGCGGATCGATGGCATCTGCGGCCCCCTTATTTCGCCTGATCCTAGCAGCCCACCGCCTTTCGGTGCATCATAACGGCGCTGTTAAACCTAATAGAGTGGGGGAGGAGACGAGATGGCGACTTTCAAAGGCGGCTGCGCTCATGTTCACGTTACAGTTAGCGCAGATCCCATCGATAACCATGAATGTCACTGCAACGTCTGCAAGACGGTGACCGGGCAGCAAACGACGCATGTGGCGTTCTTCAACTACGCCGACGTGAAGGTTGACCACCCGGAGAAGATCAAGCGCGTGCCCTTCAACAAGGACAATCCGAACGGCCCTCTGGAAATATGCCTCTGCACAGATTGCGGAGCGGTCCTGATGCTGGACGACAAGCAGAAGCGCATCCGCGTGGCCGTGCCGAATGTCATGGGCTATGACGACGCGGCCTTTCCCAAGGCCACCTATCACGCCTTCTGGGACGAGACCAAAGGTTACCCGTCTCCCAATGACGGACGGCCGGTCTTCAGTGGACTGCGTCCCGAGTTTGCCTGGCCGAAAGCCGCCGCCTGACCTGCGGCAGTCACCTTCTCGATGCCCCGGGCATCGAGAAGGTCCGGCTACTCCCTAGAATTTCATCCTCACACCCATGCGGTAGGACCTGCCAATCAGGTCGAAGTACACCGGGTTGCTGGGATACTGCAGCTGCGGAGCCAGCGGCGGCGCACGGTCCGCCAGGTTGTTCACCTGCATGAACAGTTCGGTCCCCGCCTTGCCACCGAACTTCCAGCTCGCGTTGGCGTTGAAGTACACGATGCCGCCAACTGTGTTGTCGTTGATGCTGTTGGCGCCGGGAATCGGCGGCGACTGTCCTGGCTCGTAGTTCTGCGCGTTGAACTTGCCGCCACGGATGTAACGCGTGGTCAGCGTGCCCGTGAACGCCCCGTTTGTATATCCCGAGTTAAGCGTGCCAAGCCAGGATGGAGATCCGCCGAGGCCGCCAATCTCTCCCGCGCGATCCGTGACCACCCCGAACAGGTTGGTAGCCAGCTCATAAGTACGCGAGGCCAGCAGGCGGAAATTGAGCGTGCCCGGCAATGTGCTGACGCGTGACAGCGGCAGCTTGTAGGCGGTTTCGATATCGAGCCCACTGGTACGCAGCCACTGCAGATTCAGGTTGACGTTGCGGATCTCGGACAGGGACTGCCCGGCACCGAAGGTGATCAGCGGGCAGAGCAGCGCGTCGGCAAAGTTTGCGCAGCGATCGACGATGTTCTGCGCGCCGCCCGGCGTGCCGATGTAGTCCTTTACCTTGATACGATAGTAATCCATCGAAACGCTCAGGCCCTCGATGAACTGTGGCTGCATCACGAGGCCAATGGTCGAAGTGCGGCCAGTCTCCGGCTTCAGACCCGGATTGCCTCCTGTCAGCTGCACCGGAAACTGCGAGGGCGCTCCCGTAACGAAACGATTGACGACGGAACCGAAGGTGCTCGCGCTGGCCTGGAACAGCTCGTTGAAGTTCGGCGCGCGCACGTCACGCGAGGTAGTGAAACGGAATCGCATCCAGTCCAGCGGCTCCCACACGAGGCCCAGCTTCCAGGTGGTGGCATCGAACTTGTTGGCTGCCGCGGCCTGGTTGTAGCTGCCAAAACCCTCGATGTCGTAGCGCGTGCGACGTACTGCGGCATTCAGGTTCAGCGCATTGGCCAGCGGCAGGCCGGCCAGCAGCGGCAATTCGGTTTCCAGGTACGCCTCGGTCACATCCTGGGATGCGTGGTAGTCGGCGCCGAAGTTCTGGAAGTAGACGAAGGAGTTGGACAGGGGATCATGCTGCAGTGACGTGGAATCGTGCCGGTACTCGATGCCGGAGGCCATCGACAGCGGCCCTGCCCAGAGTTCAGCCACTTCACCCTGCACGTTTGCAGCGACCACGTGCTGCGCGATGTGGATGTCCTCGGTCAGTGTGCGGTAGACATAGTCCAATGCTGCAGTACTGGCCTGCTGGCCGAATGGATTGAAGGGCGTGCATCCCGCCGCCGCTGCGCGCAGCGCGGCGTCGGTGCTGATGGTTGCGCGGCAGACCACACGACGCTGGGCTGCCGGCAGTGCCGCATCAGCCGGGTCGTAGACCGGATCATTCGCCCAGCTCCAGTAGGCGAATGAGGCCGCGTTGTTCACGCCGCCGCTGCCGGGCCGGTTGATGACGCGCGAGGCGCCGGTGACGAGATTGTTCTCCACCGACTGGAAACGGTCGGTGTGCGCGAACTGGTAGTAAGTGTCCCAGCGCCACTTGTCATTGATTTCCATCTTCAGGCCCGTTGTCGTCCGGAAGGAGTCGGCCTCGGAAGCCGAGTGGCCGCGCCGCTGGCCCAGCACGGCGAGCTGGAAATTCGCCGTTGTCGGACGCGTGGCGCTCGGCGTCGCGGAGGCGGCGGGCAGCAGCGCGCGGATGGTAGCGGGAATATATGGATTGTCGGCGAAGATCGGCAGCGCCGCGCCGAAGTAGCGCGACTGGTCGACCGAACCATTCACGTGACCGAATGAGGCCTCGATGAAGCCCTGCACGTTATCGGTGAAATCGAAGTAGGCATGGCCGAATGTGGCATACCGGCTGACAGGCACTTCCAGCTGCGCCGTGGTGAAGGATGGCGTCGCATCGGGGCCGGCAGTCGTGCTGCCCGAGGCAGGTGCACCGAGCGTGTATGGAATCGGGTTGCCCGCTGCGTTGAAGCTGATCGCACCGGTACCAAAGAGATTGCGGATCGCCGTGGCAGTCGGCACGCTGACAACAGCCGCGCCGGGCGCACCATTGTTGTTGAGCAGGGTGACCACCCCCTGCGGATTGGCGATGAAGCCACCGCGATCGCTCACTCGATACAGCACCGGCAGCCCCGCCACTGCGCCGGCGCCGGTGTTGGTGACCACCACGCCAGGCTCGCAATAGCTGCGTGTAAAGCAATCACCGATGCCCTTCTGCTTCGCATATTCACCCCCCAGGATGAAGTGGCCGCGACCGCCTGCAAAGCCCGCCCCACCAGCCAGTGCCAGGTGGTAGTTGCTGCCGTCGCCCTGCTCAGTCACACCGTAGTCAAGTTGCGCCTTGATGCCGGTGAGGTCCTTGTTGAGAATGACGTTGACCGCGCCGGCGACGGCATCCGAACCATAGGCGGCAGACGCACCACCCGTGACGACTTCCAGCCGTTCGACCAGCCCGCTCGGGATGAGGTTGAGATCCGCAGTGCCTTCGCGTGTGACCGGCGCAAAGCGGCGGCCATCCACCAGCACCAGGTTGCGCGTGACCCCGAGGCCGCGCAGGTTCACGATCTGCGCGCCCACATTGAAGCTGCCCCAGCCATTGGTAGTTGGCGTGGTGGTGGCGCGGAACGCCGGCAGCTGCTGCGCACCGGCACCGATATTGGTGATGCCCAGGTCCTCGATGGTTTCCGCACCAAGGACGGTCACAGGAGTTGGCGTGGTAAATCCGGTGGCGAGGCGCGAGCCCGTTACCGTCACCTCCTCCAGATCGCCATCCTTTGCCGCTTCGGCTGCCCCTGCGGCACCCACGGTCAACGCACAGGCTGCAGACCAGACAAGCTGGCGCACGACAAAACTCAAGTTCTGGTCACGCATGACATCCCCCTTTGTGCTGCCCTGCCATCAAGGGCTGCTGCCAGTGACGCGGGCCATGATTATTGGACGGCAGCATATCGTCTGCGTGGCCGTCAGTCGTGCCGCTTTAAAGGAAAAGGCACTGCCGCATGGCGCAACTCTGCCGAGGCAGTGGATTGTCAGCCGCGCAGCGGACTGATCTCCCTGAGGAAGTTACCTGCCTTGCGCCTGAAATCGTGAGGGGAGCGCCGATTGACCCGTTGCCATGCTTCCCACAGGTTCCCCGCCAGCACTCCGGCCAGCAGGAAATACACCACGCCGAAGCTCATGAAGACCGCATAGCCTGCGACTGCCGTGAGGACGCCGAACACCCACTGCCCCTGGTATTTGGCGGGCGACGTCGGCGGATCGGTAAGGATCACCAGCGCGAAGTAGAGCACCGCATCGACGTCGGGTGAGCGGAAGATCTCGGCAACATGCCGCGGGTCGCCCAGGAATGCCGTGGCGGTGAACAGGCCGAAGTACACGCCGAGGAACGACAGCACGAGCGGCAGCTTGTTCACCCGGTTCGTGAGATAGACGCCGCCGGCGAGCAGCACCGCTCGCAACCAGAGCGGTGAGACTTCGGGAAGCGCGCCCCACCAGCTCTGCCCGTGCGGCATCAGGTAGTACATCAATACCAGTGCGAACGCTGCGGGGTTGAATACGTTCGCCTGGCGCGTGCGCAACAGGTACTTGCTGCCGACGGCTACCAGCGACGCGACGACGGGCACGAACCACGGATCCTGGGCACGCACGACCATTGCCACGATCATTGCGGTGAGAACGGCGCCGCTGGGATATTCCCAGGCACCGTTACGCAGTCGCAGGATGAACAGATCCAGCAGCCCGGCCGCGAGAATCGCCGCGCCAACGTTCAGTGCCACTGCGCCGACGCCTTCGCCCGGTGCCGCGAGCGCCGTCAGGATGGCCAGAAAAATCGTCAGCAGTCCCTTGGGCGTCTTGAAAAAGCGGATCAGCTTACGCATGACTAA
>JBDSGY010000365.1:0-3270 GCA_039918755.1 Steroidobacteraceae bacterium | reverse complement strand
GTTTGTATCAACGCGCTGATTCTAAGCATGGTCTACAAGTCGACCCCGGAACAGGTGCGCCTGATCATGATCGACCCCAAGATGCTGGAGCTGGCCATGTATGAAGGCATTCCGCATCTGCTGGCGCCGGTGGTCACCGACATGAAGCAGGCGGCCAATGCGCTGCGCTGGTCGGTGGCGGAGATGGAGCGGCGCTACAAGCTGATGTCGATGCTGGGCGTGCGCAATATCGCCGGCTACAACCGCAAGGTCCGCGACGCCAACACCGCCGGCAAGCCGATCAAGGATCCGGTGATGATGCAGTACGCATCCAACGATCCCACCTTCGACCAGCGCACGATTCCGGATCTGATGCCGCTGCCGTATATCGTCGTCATCATCGACGAGCTCGCCGATCTGATGATGATCGTCGGCAAGAAGGTGGAAGAGCTGATCGCGCGGCTGGCGCAGAAGGCGCGTGCATCGGGCATTCACCTGATCCTGGCCACGCAGCGTCCGTCGGTGGACGTCATCACGGGTCTGATCAAGGCCAACATTCCCACGCGCATCGCGTTCCAGGTGTCTGCCAAGGTCGATTCGCGCACGATCCTCGATCAGGGCGGCGCCGAGTCGCTGCTGGGCCACGGCGACATGCTGTACCTGCCACCGGGCACATCGGTGCCTATTCGCATCCACGGCGCCTTCGTGTCCGACGAAGAGGTGCATCGCGTGGTCAATGCGCTGAAGACAGCCGATCCCCCCAACTACATCGAAGAAGTGCTCTCGGGCCCGTCGCAGTCGATACCCGGAATCAGCGGCGAGGACGATGTGGGAGGCATGGGCGGCGACGCCGAACAGGATGCCTTGTACGACGAAGCGGTGAAGATCGTGATCAGTGAGCGCAAGCCTTCCATCTCTTATGTGCAGCGGCGGCTCAAGATCGGCTACAACCGTTCCGCGCGCCTGCTCGAGGCGATGGAAGCCGCGGGCGTAGTCGGCGCCCTGCAACCCAATGGCTCCCGCGAAGTGCTGGCGCCAGGCGGCAAGGATCATGAATAAATTGTTGCGCTTGACCGCGGCCATGTTCCTGCTGGCCACGCTGCCGCTGCGGGCGGCGGATAACCAGACTCCGCTGGATGGCTACCTGAGCGGCCTGACCACGTGGTCCGCGCAGTTCACGCAGACAGTGCAGGATGCGCGCGGCAAGCAGGAAGGTGCTGGCAGCGGCCGGCTGATCGTCGTGCGGCCCGGCCGGTTTCGCTGGGAATCCGCACCTGAGGGGGCAGGCGAGGCCGCGCAGCTGCTGGTGGCCGACGGCCGCAATCTCTGGTTCCTGGACCGCGACCTGGATCAGGCCACCGTGAAGCCGTTGAAGGACGCCTTGCCGCAGTCGCCGGCCATGCTGCTCGCGGGCGGCGCGGATCTGCGCGCGGCGTTCAGCATCCAGACCAATGGACGTCGCGACGGCCTGGAATGGGCGAGGGTGCTGCCCAGGGACGCGAAGTCGGATTTCCGCGAAGCGCTGTTCGGCTTCAAGGGCAAGGAGCTGCTGCGGCTGATCATCATCGACAAGCTGGGGCAACGCTCCACGCTGGCGTTCACAGCAGTGCAGCGCAATGCACCCGCCGATCCCAAGCTCACCGAGTTCACCTTGCCCAAGGGCGTGGATCTGATCGGGACGCCGGTGCCGCCTTGAAGGCAGTGGTGTTGCCGGAACTGCGCTATCGGCGCCTCTGGATGTTGTGTGGGGTTGGCATCGCGTCGGTTGTGACAGTTCTCTGTCTGCTTCCAAGCAGCAGGCTTCCGGATGTGAACGTATCGGACAAGATCGAGCATATCGTGACGTTTGTGCTGCTTGCGTTCTGGTTCGGCAGCATCGTCGTGCGCCGCGACTATTTCTGGCTGGCATTGGCATTGCTGGCATTCGGTGCCCTGATCGAGGTGGCGCAGGGCGCGATGGGGCTGGGCCGCCAGGCGGATCTTCTCGATTTACGCGCCGACGCCATCGGCATCGCGGTGGGCCTGCTGCTCGCCGCCACACCGATCGGCCGCTGGGCGATCTGGCTGGAATCACTGTTCCGCAGCAAGGCTGTGCCGTGAATACCACGTTGCGGCCGCTGGCAGATCGCATGCGGCCGCGATCGGTGGATGAGTTCGTGGGCCAGCAGCATCTGCTGGCGCCGGGGCGTGCACTGCGTGCAGCCCTTGATCGTGGCCAGCTGCATTCCATGATCCTGTGGGGGCCCCCAGGAACCGGCAAGACCACGCTGGCGCGCATGTTTGCCGCGGCGATGGATGCGGAGTTCATCGCGCTGTCGGCCGTGATGGCTGGTGTGAAAGACATTCGCGCGGCAGTCGACGAAGCCAAGCGCTGGCGTGCTCAGGGTCGCGCCACCATCCTGTTCCTCGACGAGGTGCATCGCTTCAACAAGGCGCAGCAGGACCTGTTCCTGCCTTTTGTCGAAGACGGCACCATCGTGTTCATTGGCGCCACCACCGAGAATCCGTCCTTCGAAGTGGTGGGCGCCTTGCTGTCGCGGGCTCGCGTTTACGTGCTGAAGCCGCTGGGCACGGCTGACCTTGAATCGCTGTTGCGGCGCGCGCTGGCTGATGTGGAGCGTGGACTCGGTGCGCGGCAGCTGCAGATCTCGGATACCGCCGTGCACGCCCTGTGCGCCGCTGCTGACGGCGATGCCCGACGCGCGCTGGGCTTGCTGGAAACCGTTGCAGATCTTGCAACCGACGGGGTGATTGCCGAAGACCAGATCGCGGAGCTCGCCAGTGGCACGCGTCGTCGCTTCGACAAGGGTGGCGACCAGTTCTACGATCAGATCTCGGCGCTGCACAAGGCCGTTCGTGGCAGCGATCCCGATGCGTCCCTGTACTGGCTGGCGCGGATGCTGGATGGCGGTTGCGATCCGGCCTATCTGGCACGACGCATCACGCGCATGGCAGTGGAAGACATCGGGCTCGGCGATCCGCGCGCGCTGCCGATGGCGCTCGAGGCCTGGGAAGCGCACGAGCGCCTGGGCAGCCCCGAAGGCGAACTCGCACTGGCGCAGTGCGTGGTCTTCCTGGCCGTCGCGCCGAAGAGCAATGCCGTGTACACCGCGCTGTCCGCCGTGCGCGAAGATGTCGCGAAATACGGCTCGCTCGACGTGCCGGCGCGATTCCGCAATGCGCCAACCAAGCTCATGCGTGAACTGGGGCACGGCCAGGGATATCGCTATGCGCACAATGAAGCGGATGCCTATGCGGCGGGCGAGCGCTACCTGCCCGATGAAATGCACG
>JBDSGY010000364.1:0-2764 GCA_039918755.1 Steroidobacteraceae bacterium | reverse complement strand
GCGAACCGGGGCTCCGACGCGATCGTCCGCTTTCTTGCCGGGCATGGCGCGGACCTCAATGCGAAGGATGGAGAAGGACGCACGCCGCTGGACTGGGCGAATGGCGTATTCCTCGCCACGCATCCGGCCGTGCCCCGACCTAGCACCATCAAGCTGCTGCAGAATCTGCTCGCCGTAAACTGACGTTTTCAGCGGCCGGACGCGTCCATGCGCTCAGCGGCGAACATCATCGCCATCCCGCCAGCGCGCGGGTCCGGACCCAGAATGGCCATTCGCTTGATGTAGTCTTCGTTCGAAGCCTGGCGAGCGGTTGACTCGCACACATCGATGAAGGTGCCCGTGAACGAGGTGCGTGAGTTCACTGCGAGCCATGCCTGATCGACGGCGTGCCGGTAGTCGCGCCCCTTGATCCAGCCCTTCTCCAGACCACGCTCGAGCGCGAAGCCGATGATTGCGGTGGCGGTGAACTCCGCATACGTCCCCGGGAGATTCATCACGTTGCGCCACAGCCCGTCGCTGTCCTGCAAGGGCAGCAGCGTGTTCATCAGCGTGCGATAGCTCTGCAGGGCGTGGTCGTACCCGGGATGGCTCTTCGGCAGCTCCGTGAGCACAAGCGCGAGACCAAGCGTGACGAACGCATTTCCGCGGCCCCAGGCCATGTTGGTGCCGGGCTCGTGCCGGTAGAGACCGTCCGCACGCAGGTCGAGGTTCTGCATGAAACGAAGATGGCGGTCTGCCATATCGAAGTACCTGCGCTCGCCCGTGAGGCCGCCGGCCTGCGCCACGATCGCGGTGCCCATGAAGACGGAATCGCTGAAATTGTTGTGGTACGGCATGGCCTCCTTCATCTGTCCCGAGGCTTCGAAGCCCAGATCGCCGACCTTGCGGACGAGCGCGATGTAGCGAGGATCGTTCGTGCGGCGGGCCAGCTCCGTGTACAGCGTGTGGGCCGCCATCACTCCCGCACCCGGCCGTTGCGTGAGGCTGTCCTTGCTCCCGTCGACGTACGGCTCGACCAGTTTGCGCACCTCATCGACTTGTCCGAGCCGCACGCGTGCGACGAGAGCCATGGCCTCCTGGTACTGGTGCGCATCGAACTGCTGGCCGTAGTATTTTGAGAGCCCCAGCGCGAACTCGCGTGGCGATCGCGCGCGGCGGCGCTCCAGCTCGAGACGCGCTTCGGACTTCCCAATTGATCTCGGCAGGTCGTCCAGCGCGCCACTCCAGCGGCGCGCCGGAATGCTTCCCATGTCGGCCACCTTTTGCGTGCTGAGCGCGGTGGCAAGCCCGACATCGTCCTCGCCCGCGATCAGGACGAGGTCCGGGGCATGTGCGCCGATCCAGCGCCAGAGGACATTGGACTCGACGTTCTCGCGGTACGCGGCACCGGTGGCTGGGAACTGCAGCGCGACGCCGTCCGGGTTGGTCAGTGCAATGCCCACCAGTCGAACCGGGCGCGCATTTCGCTTCTCGTATAACGCCACCGCGCTGCGCACTGCGGCTGCGCTCGCGTCGTCGCCATGCAGGCCGCCGACCAACACAACGACGGGGGCGGACTTCACCTTCGCCTCAACGATCAGTGCGTCAATGCGGCTACCGCTGGCCGTAAGTCCGATATCCGCAGTCTGAGCGGCAAGGGCCACTGCCGAGGTCATCAGGAATGGCAGTGAGCACACTAGCCTGCGTGCGATATTCATAAGCAGGGGATCCTGTTCGGAGTATCGGTGTTGGTAACTTGAATGGTACGCGACACTCCGTGTCAGTGTAGACCTACACGATTCAGTGGATGAGCACGACGTGTTCCCTGCACTGACGAGAGTATTATTGGCGCTGGTGGCATCCGGCGCGTTTGGCACTCCGAAGTGTAATAAGTGGTGCATGGCGACACGCAGCGAACATTTGGGACCCCTGCTATTGCGACAGGTGCGGCTGTTAGACGCACGCTGGGCGCCCACCTTTGAGGCGATAGATTGTCTTGAGGAAACCCTTCCGGAACTGGTGACCCAGCCATTCGCGGAACAAATCTCTCCGCCAACCGTTAGCTCCTCTGAAGGCAAACAGGTAATGCCGCGGTTTCCGCACGAGTGGCATTGCGACGGGTTCACATTACTCGAGAAAGTGCATGAAAGCCGGATGAGCGCCATCTGGCGGGCAGTTGACCAGGAACTGCAGACCTGGGTGGCAGTTAAACTGGTGCCGCAAGAACTGGCGCCAAACTCTGATGCGCACATCCTGGATTGGCTGGTTCAGATTTCTGAGCACCCTGGCCTGCTGACGCTGATCCAGCACGGACGTGAAGGTCCGTGGTGGTATCAGATTGCGGACTGGGTCAATGGCCAGACCCTGCAGTCACGGGCCCAGAATCATGCGCTTTCTCCTGTCCGTGCCGGTGAACTGCGGGCCTGGATGAAACAGCTGGCGAGCGCCTTGGAGACGCTGCATGCAGCGGGATTCGTTCATGGCGACGTCAAGCCGTCCAACGTCCTGCTGAGCGGGGGACAAGTTCGCCTTATCGACTTGATGGGCCTGCGAATTGGCGCTACGTGGAACAGCCATCGCAGTTTGACCCCTGCATTCGCCAGCCCGGAAGCCCGTGATGGCGAGCCAGCCGACCCGCGTGACGATGTCTACAGTCTTGCCGGCATGATCTTCCAGTTAATGACTGGCGATCTGTTCAACCCGGCATGGACAACTGACAGGACGCGCCTGCCTCCAGTCGGGCTCACGCTTGCGCAATGGCAGGTGTTGCAGACCGCCCTTGGTT
>JBDSGY010000363.1:0-3541 GCA_039918755.1 Steroidobacteraceae bacterium | reverse complement strand
CTTTGACGCAAGTCACAGCAATATAACTTAACTCACAAGTACTCGCGAACCAATATCTCGGCAATCTGAACACTGTTGGTCGCAGCACCCTTGCGCAGGTTGTCCGACACGACCCAGAGATCCAGGCCATGCTCATGGGAGATATCCTCCCGGATCCGTCCGACATAAACCGTGTCGTGGTTCGCTGCCTCGGTAGCTGCCGTGGGATAACCGCCCGGAACACGCTCGTCCATGACTGTGACGCCCGGCGCATTTTCCAGCAGTTCGCGCGCCTGCGCGGCCGTGAGCTTCCTGCGTGTTTCGATGTGCACGGCTTCAGAATGGCCGAAAAACACCGGCACGCGCACTGCTGTGGCATTCACCAGGATGGTCTTGTCTTCCATGATCTTCTGGGTTTCCCAGAACATCTTCATCTCTTCCTTGGTGTAGCCGTTGTCCTGGAACTTGTCGATCTGCGGCACGCAGTTGAAGGCGATCTGCTTGGCGATCACCTTCGCAGCAACCGGGCGACCGCTCAGCAGATCTGCCGTCTGCGCAGCCAGCTCGTCCACCGCTTCCTTGCCGGCGCCGGAAACGGACTGGTAGGTGC
Source organism: Steroidobacteraceae bacterium (assembly GCA_039918755.1). Taxonomy (GTDB): domain Bacteria; phylum Pseudomonadota; class Gammaproteobacteria; order Steroidobacterales; family Steroidobacteraceae; genus ZC4RG30. The sequence goes on along the minus strand of JBDSGY010000363.1, from coordinate 2,952 downwards.
ACACATTGATGCGCGTGATGCCGGCCGCATCATGCAGCGGCTTCAGCGCCACCAGCATCTGGATGGTCGAGCAGTTCGGGTTCGCGATGATGCCGTGCGTGCGGTACTGCGCAATGGCATGCGGATTGACCTCGGGCACCACCAGCGGAATGTCGTCCTGATAGCGGAACTGCGAGGTGTTGTCGATGACCACGCAGCCGGCAGCAGCAGCGATGGGCGCATATTTTTCCGAAACCTCCGCCCCGGCCGAGAACAGGCCGATGTCGGCTTTGGAGAAGTCAAAGGTTTCGACATCGAGCACCGGGTATGACTTGCCCGCAAGCGTGACCGTTTTGCCCAGCGAGCGATTGCTCGCCAGTGGAAACAGCTCGCTGACCGGGAATCCGCGCTCTTCAAGAACGCTGATCATGATCTCGCCCACGAGGCCCGTGGCTCCGAGAACCGCAACTCTCCAACCCTTGCTCATTGCCTTCCTCTGGTTGTGGATATCAGGAAAAAATCATTGCCACGGCGCGTGCCTAGATGGCGGGCGTGGATGATCGCACATCCGCGTTCTGGCCCCGATGCCGCAGATAGTGGTCCAGCAGGGTGATGGCCAGCATGGCCTCGCCGATCGGCGTCGCGCGCAGGCCCACGCAGGGATCGTGGCGTCCGGTCGTGACCACGTCGACCGCGCTGCCGGCAAGGTCGATGGTGCGCCCGGGAACCTGGATGCTGGAGGTGGGCTTCAGGGTGATCTGTACGATTACATCCTGGCCGGTGGAAATGCCGCCCAGCACGCCGCCGGAGTGATTCGAGGCAAACCCCTGCGGCGTGAGTTCATCGCGATGCTGGCTGCCACGCTGCGCCGCAACAGCGACACCATCGCCGATCTCCACCGCTTTGACGGCATTGATGCTCATCATCGCGTGCGCGATGTCGGCATCGAGTCGATCGAACACCGGTTCGCCCAGGCCGACAGGCACACCCCTCGCGATCACCGTGACCTTCGCGCCGACCGAATCGCCGTCACTGCGCAGTTTCCAGATGTAGTCCTCGAGCTCCTGCAGGCGTGACGGATCGGGACAGAAGAAAGGATTGTCATACGCCGCCGCGGGTTCCAGCGGTTCGAGGATCAGGCTGCCCACCTGATTCACGTAGCCGGTGATGTGCACGCCAAGACGGGTGGCCAGGTACTTGCGTGCGATGGCGCCAGCGGCCACGCGCATGACGGTTTCGCGCGCCGAGGAGCGCCCGCCACCGCGATGATCGCGCAGGCCGTACTTCTGCTGGTAGGTGTAATCCGCATGGCCGGGGCGGAAGCGGTCCTTGAGCTTGTCGTAGTCCCGTGATCGCGCATCGCTGTTTTCGATCAGCAGCCCGATGGGCGTGCCGGTCGTCACGCCCTCGAACACGCCGGAGAGGATGCGCACTTCGTCCCCTTCCTTGCGCTGGCTGACAAACTTCGAGGTGCCGGTGCGGCGACGGTCGACGTCGGGCTGCAGGTCGGCTTCACTCAACGGCAGGCCAGGAGGACACCCGTCGACCACGCAGCCCAATGCCGGCCCGTGGCTCTCGCCAAAGCTGCTCACCACGAAAGACTTGCCGAAACTGTTACCGGACACCGTTGGACCTCAGATATCGCCCGCCGCCTGCAGCTGCGCTGCGGACAGCAGGAACACGCCGCCGCCACCACGGGCGAACGACAACCACATGAAAGGCAAGCGCGGAAACGCACGCCGCACGCGCGTTTCCGTATTGCCCACCTCAACGATCAGCACGCCGTCAGCCGTCAGGTGTGGCAGCGCCTCGCGCAGCAGCAACCGTACTGCATCCATGCCATCCCTGCCCGAACGCAGCGCCCCGGCCGGTTCATGTGCGTATTCCGGTGGCAGACCATTGAATTCCGCCGTTCCCACATAGGGCGGATTGCTCACGATGATATCGTAGCGCCGCCCTGCGAGGGCCTTGAAAAAGTCGGATTCGACGAGTCGAACACGTCGCTGCAGTCCGAGCGCGTCGCGGTTGATGCGCGCGACCGCCAGTGCATCCGGGCTGATATCGACCGCATCCACGCGCGCCCTTGGAAAGGCCCAGGCGCAGGCAAGGGCAATGCAGCCCGAACCCGTACCCAGGTCGGCGATACGGCGGACGGCATGCACGTCGACCCAGGGTGCAAAGCGGTTCTCGATCAGCTCCGCAATCGGCGATCGCGGAACCAGCACGCGCTCATCCACATACATCGGCAGACCGGCAAACCAGCAGCGATGCGTGAGGTACACCGCGGGCACACGTTCGCGGATGCGGCGCTGGAGCAGCATCCCGAATCGCTGCTGTACCGGCGCGGTGACCGGCAGCTGCAGATCCGGGGCGCGCAGCGGACGCCGCAGTCGCCGCGCATGCGCCAGCAACGCCGCCGCATCATCCATTGCGTTCTCCGTACCATGCCCGTAGTGCAGGCGTGCGCGCCGCAGGCGAACCACCGCCTCGCGCAACAGCTGCGCGGCCGAAATCTTGCGTGCACGCTGCACGGGGCGGCTATGGGATACTTTCGCCATGCTGAATCGTTCTACTTTGTATGTGGGCCTGATGCTGCTTGCGGCGGCGGTGGCAGGCTACATGGTTTCACTCAAGCTTGCGCGCGGCGCGCCGCAGCTGCTCAGCGGCACGGCCCTGCCCGCGCCGCGTGCCGTCAGCGCCTTCGCGCTCACGGATCATCGCGGGGCAAGCTTCGGCAATGCCCAGCTTGCGGGCGCTCCCAGCCTGGTTTTCTTTGGCTTCACGCATTGCCCCGATGTCTGCCCCACTACCCTGGCGCTGATGGCCCAGCTGCAGCGTGACGCCAGGCTGGCAGCGCTGCGCATGCTGTTCATCACGGTGGATCCCGGGCGCGATGATCAGGTGACCATGCAGCGCTATGTGGCCGCGTTTGGCGGCAACCTCACGGGGCTGCGCGGCGATGATGCCGCGCTG
>JBDSGY010000362.1:0-2975 GCA_039918755.1 Steroidobacteraceae bacterium | reverse complement strand
AGGGCAGCTTCGACATCAGCTTCCTGCGCTGCATCCCGAACATGGTGGTGATGGCGCCGTCGGATGAAAACGAATGCCGGCAGATGCTCTACACCGCGACCACGCTGCAGCAGCCTGCGGCAATCCGTTATCCACGCGGCGCAGGACCAGGCGTGAAGGTCGCCCGGGAAATGACTGCGTTGCCCGTTGGCCGCGCTGTGGTGCGCCGCGAGGGGCGCGGTGGCCTGGCCATTCTCTCGTTCGGCGCGTTGCTGCCCGCGGCGATGGCGGCTGCGGAAGACCATGACGCCACGGTGCTCGACATGCGCTTCGTCAAGCCACTGGATCGCGAGGCACTGCTGCGCGTGGCGTTGAAATCGCGGGCAGTGGTCACGCTGGAAGAAAACGTGGTGGCCGGCGGCGCGGGTTCGGCCGTCGGCGAGGCGCTCGCCGAGGCCGGGATGGCGCTGCCGCTCCTGCATATCGGCATTCCGGATCTGTTCGTGGAACATGGTTCGCGCGACGACTGCCTGGCCATGGCAGGACTCGACGCGGCCAGCATCCGCCAGCGCGTCGCCCAGTGGTGGCGTGCCTTGCAGAACGATCCCGCCGTCTCTCAAGCCTGTTGAACGGCCGCCTGCTCGGATTTCTGCAGGCGCTCGATCAGCGAGCGCAGGAATACACGGTTGAAGCGCAGCTGGCAGGACGCAGAGGCCTGCTCGAGCAGCGTTGCGCCCACCTTCAGCAGCGTGACATTGCCGCTGGTGCGCACCGAGGCTGAACGCCTGGCGCCCGGCACGTAACTGGATTCGCCGAAGCAGTCGCCGGTACCGAGCTGGCCCACGACCCGCCCATGCCGCTGCACGACGCAGCCACCCGCGACGACCACGTAGAAGCGATCGTCCATGTCGCCTTCGCGCACCACTTCGTCGTTGGCGGAGTAGCTCTGCCAGGTGCTGGCCTTGAGCACCTCGCCGATCTCCGCCTGCGAGAAGTCATGGAAGAACTTGAGCTGGCGCAGCATCGCCATCTGCTCGGTCTGCTCCATCTGGCCGGTGCGCGTGCGCAGCTTCTGGTGCACGCGCGTCAATGCCGCGGCCAGGTCGAGGCCGCTGCGATAGCGTTTTTCAGGGTCTTTCTGCAGCGCCATCGCCACGACATTCTCGAGGTCTTCGGTGACCTCCGGCCGCATCGTATGAATGGGCGCGGGCGTGGCGTAGACGATCTGGTGCATCAGCTTCGCCAGGTTGCCGGCCCTGAATGGCCGCGACCCGGTGAGCAGTTCATACATGACCGCGCCAAGCGAATACAGATCCGAGCGATTGGTGAGCTCCTGGCTCTGCACCTGCTCCGGCGACATGTAGCTCGGGCTGCCCGCGATGCCCTCGATGCGCGACATGTCCGAACCATCTATCAGCGCGATGCCGAAGTCGATGATGCGCACATCGCCTTCCTGTGTGTACATGATGTTCGAAGGCTTGATGTCACGATGGATCACGCCGCGTGAATGCGCGTAGTGCAGCGCCTTGGCGCATTTGAAGATGATCTCGACGATCACGTCGATGCGCAGCAGGTCGTCGCCGCGGCAGAATGCGGCCAACGTGCGCGCGCCATGCACGTATTCGGTGACGATGTAGCAATGTCCGTCTTCTTCGCCGGCATCGTAGATCGGCATCAGCTGCGGATGCTGCAGCATCCCCACCATGTGCGCTTCGGAAAGGAACATCTTGCGCGCCACGCGCGCCTTGTCCTCGTCATCGCCATGGTCGCCGTTGTAGACCTTGATGGCCACATCGCGACCGTAGTAAGGATCGTGCGAGAGGTAGACGATGCCGGTGCTGCCCTCGCCCACTTCGCGCACGATCACGTACTTGCCGATCCGCTCCGGAACGGCGCGCGTGGCGCGGGGAATTTTTGCAGTGGGGGTGGCCATGGACACTCGCGGGCGGGCTATGTCCGACAGAATAGGTTTATCGCAGCGAGGGGGGCTGTGACGCGTCTCTAGGATCGCCCTGGCCCGGCGAAATGATCGTATCCACGCACATCGAATCCGACCGGCGCGCCACGATTCACCACACGCACACTGGATTCTTTTTCAATCCTGCCGATACAGGTTATCGCGCATTTGACATTTGCCAGCCGCGACGCAAGCCCGGCGGCATCAGCGGCCGGAATGGTGAAACATAATTCATAGTCGTCGCCACCGGTCAGCGCGATCCGGGCAGCTTCTTCCCCCGACTGTGCACGCAACGCAGCCGAGAGCGGCAGCTGCTCGACGTCGAGCGTCGCGCCACAACCACTCGCCTGCGCCAGCTTGCCGGCATCCGCGCCCAGCCCGTCGGAGACATCGATGCACGCACTGGCGATGCCTCGCAGCGCCTGCCCAAGCTCCACGCGCGGGGTGGGATAGAGGAATCGCTGGCGCAGCCAGCGCTGCTGCCCGGCATCCAGCGACGCGGACGGTGCCGTGCCCTGCTCCAGCGCGAGGCCCGCCGCAGCATCGCCCACCGTGCCACTGACGAACAGCAGGTCACCGGGCTGGGCGCCATCACGACGCAGCGCGAGACCCTGCGGCACGAAGCCCAGCGCCTGCACGGAAACCGACAGTGGACCACTCGTGGTGTCACCGCCCACCAGCGCCACGCGGTGCGCCGTTGCCAGCTGCAGCAGACCCTCTGAAAACTGCTGCAGGTACGCCGGATCGACAGCGGGCATGGTCAATGCGAGCAAGCACCACGCCGGCTCCGCGCCCATGGCCGCAAGGTCGCTGAGGTTTACCGCAAGAGCGCGATGCCCGAGCGAGCCAGGCGCGGTGCCGGCGGGGAAGTGCCGGCCTTCGACCAGCGTGTCGAGGGCGGCAACCAGTTGCTGCCCAGCGGGCACCTGCAGCAACGCCGCGTCATCGCCGACGCCCAGCGGTGCGTCGCCACGCGCCAACCGCAGCGCCTCGGCCGGCCCGCGGAAGTACTGCTCGATCAGTTCGAATTCACCGAGGG
>JBDSGY010000361.1:0-4421 GCA_039918755.1 Steroidobacteraceae bacterium | reverse complement strand
GGCGCAGCTCTGTCAGCAGGCGCGACAGCACGCCACGGATCTGCTCCTCGCCTTCGAGCTTGCCGCACAGTCGCTGATCGGCCGCGGCGAATTCGGGAATAGCGGCAGCCTGGACCGAATCGTCGCTTGCAGCGGCGATGATGTAGATTGGGGCCGGCTCCGGCGCAATGGTCTTTGCAGCGGGCGGCGATGATGCCGACGCCGATGCAGATGCAGATGCTGCCGGCGCCGGTGCCGGTTCCGGCTTCACCTTGCCGAAAATGGATTTCACGTCGGTCGCCGTCGACGCCACCTGGTCCATCTCGAGGACTGCGTCCGCAATCGCCTGGCCCAGCGGATCCAGATCTTCCGGCGCCACCTCGCGGCGCACCGCGTCCTTGAGTCGCTTGAGCTCTCCATCGAGACGGGGCGATTGTCCCTGGGCAGCCAGGCACAACCGCCCGAGCAGCTTGTACAACGCCTGTTGCTGGCTGCGAAACTGGCGCTCCTCCTGCTCCAGGGCGCGCAGGCTGTCCAGGTACTTCCTACGCCAGTCTTCTGTATCTACAGCCTTGAACACAACAACGCCTCGCTACCCTGGGAACTTATCGGCAGCCCCATCCGCAAACTGCAGCTGGGCGAGCCGGGAGTAAAGAGAACTGGTCCGCAGAAGCTCAGCATGGGTGCCGACAGCCACGATTCTTCCCTGATCCATGACCACGATGCGGTCCGCCTTGAGCACGGTTGCCAGGCGGTGCGCGATGATCAGCGTGGTGCGTGAGCTCATCAGCCCTTCCAGGGCGCGCTGCACCAACTGCTCACTTTCGGCGTCGAGCGCGCTGGTGGCCTCGTCCAGCAGCAGCACAGGCGGATCCTTGAGGATCGCCCGCGCAATGGCGATGCGCTGACGCTGGCCGCCGGACAACCGCGTCCCCCGCTCGCCGAGGAATGTGTCATATCCCTGCGGCAGCTTGCGGATGAACTCGTCCGCCGCCGCCGCGACTGCCGCCGCCTCGATATCGGCGTCACTGGCCCCGGGCCGGCCGTAACGGATGTTCTCCCGCGCGGTGGTCCCGAACAGCACCGTGTCCTGGGGCACGAGTCCGATCTGGCGTCGCAGTGCAACGGGATCGGTCTTCGAGATATCGATGCCGTCGAGCAGGATGCGCCCGGCCACGGGATCGTAGAAGCGCAGCATCAGCTGCAGCATCGTGCTCTTGCCTGCGCCCGACGGCCCGACGATAGCCACGGTTTCACCGGAGGTGATGCGCAATTCAATGCCATCCAGCGCAGGGGTGGCGGGCCGCGAAGGATAGAAGAAAGAGACCAGATCAAATTGCAGCGCACCGTCCGCTCTCTCCGGCAGCGCCATCGGCACGGCGGGCGCGGCAATCGCCGGCCTGGCCTGCAGCAGCTCCACCAGCCGCTCCATCGCGCCGGCCGCCCGTTGCACTTCACCCCATTGCTCGATCAGCGCTGCGGCAGAACCCGACACGAAAGCCGCGTACAGCAGGAACTGCCCCAGCTGTCCGCCTGACATTTCACCAGCCAGCACGGCGCGCGCGCCCAGCCAGAGGACGAAAGTAATCGCCCCCATGACCAGGATTGTTCCCACGGCTGTCAGCATTGCCCGCACGCGATTGCGCGCAATGGCCGTGCTGAAGCTCAATTCGACTGCGTGCCCGTAGCGCTTGCTCTGCAGCGCTTCGAGCGTGAATGCCTGGATGGTCTGCATGGCATTGAGCGTCTCGCCGGCGAGGCCGCTGGAATCCGCAATGCGGTCCTGCGAGTCGCGCGACAGCCGCCGCACCTTGCGACCCACGATGAACAGCGGCAGCATGATCAGCGGTATCAGCACTACCATCACGCCCATGAGCTTGGCGCTGGTCCAGCCCATCATCACCAGCGCGCCCAGCAGGTTCAGGGCGGAGCGCAGCGTGATGGAAATGCCCACGCCGGAAATAGACTGCACCAGCGTCGTATCGGTGGTCAGGCGCGAGAGGATCTCGCCAGTCCGCGTCACCTCGAAGAATGTCATGTCCATGCGCACGATGCGGTCGTATACCGCTGCGCGTACGTCGGCGACGATGCGTTCGCCCAGCCAGGTAACGAGATAGAAGCGCAGCGCTGCGAACACGCCGAATATCACGGCCGCACCCAGGAAGGCGAGGAAGTAGCGATTCACGGTGCTCGAATCGCCGGTGACCATGCCGTGGTCAATGAGATAGCGGACCGCTACCGGCAGCGCCAGCATTGCGCCGGATGCGATCAGCAGCGAGATGAGCGCAAACACCAGCGTGCCGCGGTACGGCCGCAGGAAGGGCCAGAGCGCGCTCAGTGGCTGCAGTGAAGTGCCCTTTGGCCGGGCTGCGGTGCTGGATTCGCTCAAGATGGAATCAGGCCAGACGGTTCAGGCCGTTGTAGGCCGCGATGCGGTAGGCCTCGGCCATCGTCGGATAGTTGAACGTGGTGTTGATGAAATAGCGCAGATTATTGAGATCGCGACTGGCCATCACAGTCTGGCCGATATGCACGATCTCGGAAGCATTGTCGCCGAAGCAGTGCACGCCCAGCACCTCGAGCGTCTTGGCATGGAACAGGATCTTCAGCATGCCAACTCCCTGGTTGGTCATCTGCGCGCGCGCGAGTCCCTTGAAATGCGTGTGCCCGATTTCATAGGGAATGCCGGCGTCCTGCAGTTCCTTTTCGGTTTTGCCCACTGAGGAAATTTCCGGAATCGTGTAGATGCCGCTGGGGATCAGGTCCAGCCGCCGTGGCGGCGTGGCCGGATCGACGATGTACTGGCCCACGTAGCCGCCCTGCTGGTATGCCGCACTGGCCAGCGCCGGCGGCCCGATGACATCACCGGCGGCAAAAATGCCGGGCACGGAGGTTTCGTAGTGATCGTTCACCGGGATCTGCCCGCGCTGGTTCGCACTGAGACCCACGGCTTCGAGGTTCAGGTCATCGGTGTTGCCGGTGCGTCCGTTGGCCCACAGCAGCAGATCGGATTTGATCTTGCGGCCAGACTTGAGGTGGAGCAGCACGTCTTCCGCACGCGCTTCGACGAAGTCGAACTGCTCATTGTGGCGGATGATGCAGCCCTGGTCGCGCAGGTGATAGGACAGCGCTTCCGCGATTTCCTCATCCATGAAGGACAGCAGCCGGTCCTGCGTATTGACCAGCGTCACCTTCGTCCCCATGTTCAGGAATATGGACGCGTACTCGCAGCCGATCACGCCAGCGCCATAGATGGTGACGCTGAACGGTGATTCCTTGCAGCGCAGGATGCTGTCGCTGTCGCATATCCGCGGGTGCGAGAAATCCAGCCCCGGTGGATGGTATGGGCGGGACCCGGTGGCGATCACGAACTTGTGCGCACGAACCGTGTACGTCGCTTCCAGGCGCGGAGTGATCTGCAGCGTATTGCGGTCGAGGAACTTCGCCGCACCCTCGAGCACCGGCACGCGGTTGCGTTCGTAGAAGCGGCGCCGCATGCGTACCTGCGCGTCGATGACCCCGGACGCCGTGGACAGCAGCTGCGGCAGCGTGACGTGCAGCGACGCCGACAGCTTGCGCAGCATCGGGTTCGCGCGCAGATCGCTCAGTGTCTTGACGGCGTGGCGAAGCGCCTTGCTGGGTATGGTGCCCCAGTGCGTGCAGCCGCCACCTACTTCGCTGTAGCGTTCCACCACCGCCACCTTGCGGTGATTCTTGGTGAGCATCATGGCCGCGCCTTCCCCGGCGGGGCCCGTACCGATCACGACGACGTCATATTCTTCCATGTAGCCCAATGCTAGCCGTTGCAGAGTCAAAAGCGCAGCTCGGCAACGTCAGGATGCGACGCCGTTCAATCGTCCTGCAGCACCTTGCCGGGAAACAGCTCCTCCTGGAAGCCGAACTTCGTCATGTCCCGTATCCGCATGGGATAGAGGATGCCATCGAGATGGTCGACCTCGTGCTGCACGACGCGCGCGTGAAACCCGTCAACCGTGCGGTCTATCGCGTTCCCGCTGGCATCGAATCCCTGATAACGCAACCTCGCAAAGCGGGGCACCAGGCCACGCATGCCGGGGACGGAGAGACAACCTTCCCAGCCGTCCTCTTCGCTCGCACCGACGGCAGTGAGCAGTGGATTCACCAGCACGGTTGGAGGCACCGCAGGTGCGTCGGGATATCTCTCGTTGCGGTCGAATCCGAAAATCACGACGCGCTGCGAGACGCCGATTTGCGGCGCGGCCAGACCAGCCCCGTTGGCATGCCGCATGGTGTCCCGCATATCCAGAACCAGTGCATGCAAAGCCGGGGTGTTGAAGCGCGAGACTTCGGCCGCGCGTTGCAGGAGCAAGGGGTCGCCCATGCGAAGAATCGTTTTGATCGCCAACTATGTGCTCCGTTCAGACCGTTCACTTCGCACAAAAAGCAAAGGCCCGGCAAGCCGG
>JBDSGY010000360.1:0-5665 GCA_039918755.1 Steroidobacteraceae bacterium | reverse complement strand
GCGATACGCTCGAGCTGCAGGCCCGCGCGGAAGCGCAATCCCATGCACTGATCACAACGCCTGCAGCCACGAAGTTCTATCGGGCCGGTCCGCATCCCCACTCTGTGCTGCAGCAGAACCTGCAGCTGGACGATGCCACGCTGGAATGGCTGCCACAGGAGACCATCCTGTTCGACGGTGCGCGTGCCCGCAGCTGCACACGGGTGGATCTGAACGGGGATTCGCGCTTCATCGGCTGGGAAGTCTTCTGCCTCGGGCGCCCCGCCGTGCAGGAGCGCTTCACGAGCGGCGAGCTGCACCAGGATTTCCTGCTCTATCACGATGGCAAGCCGCTGCTGCTCGACCGGCTGCGCCTGAATGGCGACTCACCCGCGCTTGCCAGCAGCTGGGGGCTTGCCGACGCCCAGGCCATGGGCACGATGCTCATGTATCCCGCGATTGGTGTCGACGTCACGGCGCTGCGCAACGTTCAGGTGGCCGGCGTTCGCTTCGCATTGACACGCGTAGGTGGAGTTTTACACTGCCGGGCGCTTGGCGCTCAGGGCGAAGCCGTCCGGCGGTTGTTCACCGAACTGTGGTTGCAGCTGCGTCAGGGCCTGCTGGGGCGCACCGCCCTGGCGCCGCGCATCTGGGCCACCTGAACCGGACAAACACATGGAACTGACACCGCGCGAAAAGGACAAGCTGCTGCTGTTCACCGCCGCCCTGCTCGCGGAGCGGCGCAAGGCCCGTGGCCTGAAGCTGAACTACCCGGAGGCGGTCGCGTATATCAGCGCTGCCATTCTGGAGGGCGCCCGCGACGGCCGCACCGTGGCCGAGCTCATGAATTTCGGCACCACGCTGCTGGCGCGGGCCGATGTGATGGAAGGCGTGCCGGAGATGATCCCGGACGTGCAGGTAGAGGCGACATTCCCTGATGGCACGAAGCTGGTGACGGTTCATTCCCCGATCAACTGAAGGGCGCGCAAGCATGATTCCCGGAGAAATATTCCCCGCCACTGGCAGCATCGAGATCAATGCTGGCCGACCCTGCATCCGCGTGACGGTTGCCAACACCGGGGACCGTCCGGTCCAGGTGGGATCGCACTATCATTTCTTCGAGACCAACAACGCGCTGCAGTTCGACCGGGCCGCATCGCGGGGATTCCGGCTCAACATCGCCGCCGGCACCGCCGTGCGCTTCGAGCCTGGCCAGAGCCGCGAGGTGGAGCTCGTGCAGCTGGCCGGCACGGGCGATGTCTACGGCTTTCAGGGCAAGGTGATGGGACGTTTATGAGCACGCCTCGCTTCCGTTCCACAGTCACGCCTGGGTGCGTAGACCGATGACCCGCATGGACCGCCACGCCTACGCCGAGATGTTTGGCCCCACCACCGGCGACCGGGTGCGCCTGGGCGATACGGACCTGATCATCGAAGTCGAACGTGACCACACGATCTACGGTGAGGAGGTCAAATTCGGCGGTGGCAAGGTAATCCGCGACGGCATGGGCCAGAGCCAGCGCGATGGCGTCGACGTGATGGATACCGTGATCACCAATGCGCTGATTGTCGATCACTGGGGCATCGTCAAGGCCGACATCGGCATCAAGCATGGCCGCATCCATGGCATTGGCAAGGCTGGCAATCCCGACATCCAGCCTGGCGTGAACATCGTCATCGGTCCGGGAACGGAGATCATCGCCGGCGAGGGCCAGATCGTCACGGCCGGCGGCGTCGATTCGCATATCCACTTCATCTGTCCGCAGCAGATCGATGAAGCGCTGATGTCCGGCGTGACCACGATGATCGGTGGCGGCACGGGGCCCGCCACCGGCACCAAGGCGACCACCTGCACGCCCGGCGAATGGCATCTCGCCCGCATGCTGGAGGCGCTCGATGGCCTGCCGATGAATTTCGGACTGCTGGGCAAGGGCAATGCGAGCCTGCCGGACGGCCTGCACAGCCAGATCCGCGCCGGTGCGATGGGCCTGAAACTGCATGAGGACTGGGGCACCACGCCCGCCGCCATCGACTGCTGCCTGTCGGTGGCCGAAGAGCATGACGTGCAGGTGGCCATCCACACCGATACGCTCAACGAGTCCGGCTTCCTGGAAGACACGGTGGCGGCCTTCAAGGGCCGCGCCATCCACACGTATCACACCGAAGGTGCAGGCGGTGGCCATGCGCCGGACATCATCCGTGTGTGCGGCGAAGCAAACGTGCTGCCCTCTTCCACCAATCCCACGCGGCCGTACACCGTGAATACGGTGGACGAGCACCTGGACATGCTGATGGTGTGCCATCACCTGGATCCGGGAATTGCCGAGGATGTGGCCTTCGCCGAATCCCGCATACGCAGGGAGACCATCGCGGCTGAAGACATCCTGCATGACCTTGGCGCGTTTTCGATGATCTCTTCCGATTCGCAGGCCATGGGGCGCGTGGGTGAAGTCATCCTCCGCACCTGGCAGACGGCCCACAAGATGAAGATGCAGCGTGGCCCGCTGCATCCCGACGGCAGCGGCAATGACAATTTCCGCGTGCGCCGCTATATCGCCAAATACACCATCAACCCGGCGCTCACCCATGGCATCGCGCATGAAATCGGTTCGCTGGAAGTTGGCAAACTCGCTGATATCGTGCTGTGGCGCCCTGCGTTCTTCGGCGCCAAGCCATCGCTGATCATCAAGGGCGGCATGATCGCTGCGGCGCCGATGGGCGATGCCAATGCATCGATTCCCACGCCGCAGCCCGTGCATTTCAGGCCCATGTTCGGTGCTTATGGCCAGGCCGCCAGCAGCACGGCGCTGGCCTTCGTTTCGCAGGCTTCGATCGATGCCGGCATCGGCGGGCGCCTGGGTCTGCGCAAGATGCTGTCCGCGGTGCGCGGCACCCGCAGCATCCGCAAGCGCGATCTCATTCTCAATGATTATCAGCCGCGCATAGAGGTCGACTCACAGACCTATGAAGTGCGGGCCGACGGCCAGCTGCTGACCTGCGAGCCGGCGACCGAACTGCCGCTGGCGCAACGTTATTTCCTGTTCTGACCCGAGGCGACCATGGCACAGCTCACCATCTCAACCCGCGCCTATGGCGAAGGCCGCGCGGCTGCGCGCCTGGTGCTGCCATTTGAGCTGCGCCAGCGCAGCCGCATGGTTGCGACCATGGACAATGGCGAAGAAGTGGGCCTGATCCTGCCGCGCGGCACCGTGCTGCGTGGCGGCGACCGGCTGCAGGGCAGTGACGGCCGGCTGGTCGAAGTGGTTGCCGCACCGGAACACCTTTCCATCGTGCGCAGCAGCGATGCGCGCCTGATCGCACGTGCCGCCTATCACCTGGGCAATCGGCATATCGCCGTGCAGATCACAGCCGAATCGATCCGCTATCTGAAGGATCACGTGCTGGACGACATGCTGCGCGGCCTTGGCCTGAAGGTCACCAACGACATCCTGCCCTTCGAGCCGGAGGCCGGCGCGTATTCGTCGTCGCATGCCAATGCGCACGCGCATGGTCACGCCCATGACCATGACTGACCAGCTCGCGCTGCTGCGGCTGCTGCAGCTGGCAAGTCCGGCGCTGCCGATCGGTGCCTTCAACTTTTCCCAGGGCCTGGAATTCGCCATCGAGAACCGGTGGGTCACGAACGAGCATGACGCCCGCCAGTGGATACTGGGCCTGGCACGTCACAGCATGGCCACGCTCGATGTGCCGATGCTGCTGCGCCTGCATGCGGCTTGGAGCGCCGACGACCGGGAACTTGCGCATCGGCTCAGTGCCGAGCTGGTGGCATCGCGCGAAACCATGGAACTGCGCGCCGAAGAGCTGCACATGGGCCAGTCGCTGGCCAAGATCATGGTCGAGTTCGGCATTGAAGCCGCCCGCGAATGGGTGCGTTGCGACCACACCAGCCATGCAGCGCTGTTCGCGCTGGCGGCCGCGCGGTCGCATGTCACGGCGGAAGACGCCGCCATCACCTTCCTGTGGACCTGGGCCGAGAACCAGACCATCGCTGCCGTCAAGCTGCTGCCCCTGGGCCAGACTGCAGGGCAGCGCATGCTGGAAGCCATCCGGCAGCAGATCCCTTCGCTGGTGACAAAGGCCATTGCATTGCCCGACGATTCGATGGGCACCGCTGCGCCGCTGGCGATGATGGCCAGTGCGTGGCACGAAACCCAGTACACCCGTTTGTTCCGCTCCTAGTGAGGTTGCCATCATGCTCGCAAACTGTCGCCGCTCCCTGACCGCCACCATCCTGGTGCTCGCTTCACTGCTGCCTGCAGTCGCCATCGCACATCCCGGGCATGCGTCGGACAGCCTGCTCGCCGGCTTCGTGCATCCCCTGACGGGACTCGACCATGTGCTGGTGATCGCAGCAGTCAGCGCCTGGGCCGCGCAGCTGCGTCTGCAGTCGCGCATGGTGGTGCTGGCGGCGCTGGCCGTGGCCGTGCCGCTGGGCGCACTGCTGCCGATCGTGCCTGCGAGCACCGCATGGCTCGAAATCGCGCTGGCGCTGACTGTCGTCGGATCAGGACTGCTGCTGGCACTTGGCCGCAAGCTGCCACTGGCCGCCGCGGGAACGCTTGCCGGCGGTTTCGCGCTGCTGCACGGCTTCGCGCATGGACTCGAGGGGCCGCGCGATGCGCTGGCCTATGTGCCCGGGCTTGCGATGGCCACGGTTGCGTTGACGGCCGGCGCTTCGCTGCTCGCCGGCAAGTTGCTCGCGCAGGGGCGCCACAACTGGTTACAGGTCGCGGGAATCGCAAGCGTACTTTCGGGCGCGTTCATGCTGGTGTGATTACGCGATCAGCCAGACGATGACGCCGGTCCGGGCGTCCATCCGCTGGTAACGCACGTGCCGGCGTGACTCCGCAGCCAGCCCGCGGATCATCAGGAAATCCGGCCAGCGCGTGACGCCCAGCAGGCGTGCGTCGCGCGGGGCCAGCAGCGCGCTCAATTGATCGCGCCACAGGCGCACCGGATCTCCCGTCAATGGCATGAGGCGCGCACCATTTGCCCGCAGTCGCTGCTGCAACCCGGCCTCGAGCGGCAAACCTGGATCATGCAGCACCAGCGACGCACTCGCGGTGAGCGCAGCCCCCTCTTCGCCGGCCAGCGCGGCGCCTGCAGCCAGCGCGGTAGCGACGGTGCAGGCGCCGCCCACCAGCAACTGGCGACGATTCGCCTGCCGCTGCAGCACGGATCTCAAGGCCTGCCCCGCGACAGATAACTCGCGATCTGCGCCAGTTCCGGATCGCTGACTTCGCCACGCGCGATGCGCGGCATGTTGATGATGCCCGTGCGCACCACCGTGCGGATGAATGCTGCCGAGAGGTCGGTGCGCTCTTCAAGCAGCCCCTTGCTCGCATCGCCGGGCCGCCGGGAGAGGATGGCGACAGCCATGCCAATGGTCTGGTGACACATGCCGCATCGAGCCGTGAACAGCGCCTTGCCATCCGAAGGTGGTGCCGCCTGTGCGGCACTCGCAGCACCCGCGGCAACAAGCAGGGCCACGGCCACCGGGATCCTCGACATTCTGCGCAGCCTGTTTGAATTCATGGTGGTGCTCATGTGCGCAGGTGCCGATAGCGTTTGGGCCAGATGCCGCTCTTGCCCGGCGCTAGAATGCCATTCGGATCCAGCGCGTCCTTGATCGTTTCGTTGGCTCGCCGCAGCGCATTGCCGTTGA
>JBDSGY010000359.1:0-5520 GCA_039918755.1 Steroidobacteraceae bacterium | reverse complement strand
TCGGCGGCCAGGCAAAGGTCAAGGGCGTGTCGGGCGTGTGGCGCGAGCTGACCGAATCCGTGAATCAGATGGCCTCGAACCTTACCGGCCAGGTGCGCAACATTTCCGAAGTCACCATCGCGGTCGCGACCTGCGAGATGTCGCGCACCTGATTGGTCAGGTTGCTGCCCATCAGGTTCACGTTGTCGGTCAGCTCTTTCCACACGCCGCGCACGCCTTCGATCGAGGCCTGGCCGCCGAGCTTGCCTTCGGTACCGACCTCGCGCGCCACGCGCGTGACCTCGGCGGAGAAGCCGTTGAGCTGGTCCACCATGGTGTTGATGGTGTCTTTCAGGGCGCGGATCTCGCCCTTCACGTCGACGGTGATCTTGCGGCTGAGGTCGCCTCGCGCCACCGCGGTGGTCACCTCGGCGATGTTGCGCACCTGCGCGGTCAGGTTGCCGGCCATCGAGTTCACGTTGTCGGTGAGATCCTTCCACGTGCCGGCCACGCCGGGCACTGTGGCCTGGCCGCCGAGCTTGCCCTCGGTGCCCACCTCGCGCGCCACGCGCGTGACTTCTGCCGAGAAGCCGTTGAGCTGGTCCACCATGGTGTTGATGGTGTTCTTCAGCGCCAGGATCTCGCCCTTCACGTCGACGGTGATCTTGCGTGACAGGTCACCACGCGCCACGGCAGTGGTCACCTCCGCGATGTTGCGCACCTGGCCGGTCAGGTTCGTGGCCATCGCGTTGACCGAGTCGGTGAGGTCCTTCCACGTGCCGGCCACGCCGGGCACGAGCGCCTGTCCACCCAGCTTTCCTTCGGTGCCCACCTCGCGCGCCACGCGCGTCACTTCGGAGGCGAACGATCGCAGCTGGTCCACCATCGTGTTGATGGCTTCCTTCAGCTGCTGGATCTCGCCGCGCACGTCCACCGTGATCTTGCGCGACAGGTCGCCGTTCGCGACGGCGATGGTCACTTCCGAGATATTGCGCACCTGACCGGTCAGGTTGCCGGCCATCGAGTTCACATTGTCCGTCAGGTCTTTCCAGGTGCCCGCCGCGCCTGGCACCACCGCCTGCCCGCCGAGCTTGCCTTCAGTGCCCACTTCGCGCGCCACGCGGGTCACTTCCGAAGTAAAGCCGCGCATCTGCTCGATCATCGAGTTCACGATCGTCGCGGAACGCAGGAACTCGCCCCTGATCGGCCGGCCTTCCATTTCGAGGCGCATCACCTGCGAGAGGTCACCCTTCGCCACCGCGGAGATGGTGCGGGTGGCTTCCGCGGTCGGCCACAGCAGATCGTCGATCAGCGTGTTCAGCGAACCTTCCATTTCGCCCCACGAGCCGGAGCGGCGCTCCGCACTGATGCGATGCCGCGTCCTGCCTTCCTTGCCGACCAGTTGGCCCGCACGGCCGATTTCCCGGGCAAATCGCTGGTTGGCCGCGGCAATGTCATTGATCACGTCGGCAATCTTGCCGGGCAGGCCGCTCTTGTCCCCGGGCAGGCGGACCGAGAAGTCGCCGTCCCGGATGCCTTGCAGGACCTTCAGCAGCCTGCGTATGTCGAGTTCCGAATCGTCTGCGTAAACCTTCGACACGGACCGGGGCGAGCCGCGGCTCCTGGGTTCTAGTGCATCCATTGCGACTCCGGCGTCAGACTCGTGAGACGTGGCCCGTGTCCTGGTTCCTGCTGGTGGTGCTTGATCCGCTCGCTTGTTGGGGCGAGTGCTGATTCTTGGTCAGGAAGCCAGGTGACCGCAAAATGGTATCGGCCACGCGGGAACCGGGTGGTCGGAGTGGCGCGGGGTTATTTGTAGGACTCTTCTGACGTCCGCGGACGTGATGTGCTCGCGGTGGGCAGTCGGTTCAACGGTGTCGTCAAAGCGAATACCACGTCGCCCTGGCCTTGCCTTGCTGGCGAATGCGGCCAAGCGCCACCAGTTCCCGCAACCGGACCTTGATCGTGTTGCGGTTTGCTCCGGCACCCACCGCGATCTGGGAAATCGTCTGGCGCCCGTGCGTCTGCAACAGTCTCAGTATCTGCAGGGAAAGTTCCGGCATGCCTGCGTCTGAATCGGCTGGCATCGGGTCGCTCTGCAGGCGCGCCGCGAGGCTGTCCTTCTGCTTCTTGAGGCAGCGCAGAAAGAAGCGGATCCACGGCTCCCAGTCAGGCAGGTCGGCCTGCAGCGTGCCCTGCGTGCGCCGCAGCGCCTTGTAATACAGGTCCTTGTTGTCCTCGATCACCCGCTCCAGCGACGCATAGGGGACGTAGGCGTATCCCGCACGCAGCAGCAGCAGTGTCGTCAGCACCCGCGACAACCTGCCATTGCCATCCTGAAACGGATGGATGGCCAGGAACGTCACCACGAAGACAGCCGTGATCAGCAACGGATGGTGCGACTCTTCATCCAGTGCCTTGAGCACCCAGGCAACCAGGGCCTCCATCTCGCGGGGCGTGTCGAAAGGCGTTGCCGTCTCGAATACGACGCCGAGCTCCCGCCCTCCTGCATCGAAGGCGACGACATTGTTCGCCAGCGTCTTGTAGGAGCCGCAGTGGCGCTGGTCCTTCGCGCTGTGGCGAAGCAAGGCCTGGTGGAGTTGACGGATATGGTTTTCGGTCATGCGCAGGTCGCCGAAGGCTTCAAACACCAGGTCCATGGCCTGTGCGTAGCCCGCGACTTCCTGCTCGTCGCGGCTATTGAATGAAGTCAGCTGCAGGTTGGAAAGCAGCGTTTCGACCTGGCCGTCCGAAAGCTTCGCGCCCTCGATGCGGGTCGAAGAGCCGACGCTTTCAATGGTCGCGACCTTGCGAAGCGCCTGCAGGCGATCTAGAGGAAGTGACTTGAGAGCATCCCAACGGCCTTTGAACTCATCGATCTCTGCGATGAGCTTGACGAGGTCGGGACCGAGGGAGAGCTTGGGCTCCCGCATGTGGAAAGCTCATGGGAATCGGAATACCCGATTATACCCAATTCCACCCGATTCCACCCGATTCCAGCTCGTGAATCGGAAATTGGTAGCGGGGGTAGGATTTGAACCTACGACCTTCGGGTTATGAGCCCGACGAGCTGCCAGACTGCTCCACCCCGCACCAGGAGGGCGCGAATCTTAGCCCAATCAATTACTAAAAGGGCAAGTTTGTGCGACGCAATTACCCGCCGGGAATAACCATCCGGCAAAGGGCCAGCAGCTGCGCCGGGAAGATGCCAAGCGCGAGCACGATCAGCGCATTCAGGCCCAGCACCAGCCGCAATCCCGGCGCCCTGGTCATCGCCGGTTGGTCCCCCGCGGCTTCGAAATACATCAGCCAGACGATGCGCAGGTAATAGAACGCACCGACCACCGATGCCACCACGGCCACGAGGGCGAGCAACAGATTGTTGCTGCTCAGCAGAGCTTCGATGATCTGCACCTTTGCCCAGAATCCGAC
The DNA here is from genome assembly GCA_039918755.1 of Steroidobacteraceae bacterium. GTDB lineage: Bacteria > Pseudomonadota > Gammaproteobacteria > Steroidobacterales > Steroidobacteraceae > ZC4RG30. The sequence goes on along the minus strand of JBDSGY010000359.1, from coordinate 2,109 downwards.
GAACGGCGGCACACCCGCCGTGGAGAACATCAGCACTGCCATCGCACCGGCCAGCAGCGGATCACGCGTATGCAGCCCCTTGTAGTGTTCGAGCTGATCCGCCTCGCAGCCATTGCGGCTCGAAATGAGGATGACTGCGAATGCACCCACGGTCATCAGCACGTAGGCCAGCGTGTAGTACAGCGCGGCGCTGTAGCCGGCGGCGGTGCCTGCCACAAAGCCCAGCAGGATGAAGCCGACATTGGCGATGGCCGAATAGGCCAGCATGCGCAACAGGCTGGTCTGCGAGATGGCAATGAGATTGCCGGCTACCACCGACAGCGCGGCCAGCACGGCCAGCATCTGGCTCCAGTGGGATGTCTGCGCCGCCAGGCCTTCAGCGAGGAAGCGGAACGCCATCGCGAACGAGGCAATCTTGGGCACCGTCGCGACCAGCATGGCAGAGCTCGTCGGAGCGCCCTGATAGACGTCTGGCACCCACATGTGAAACGGCACGGCCCCGAACTTGAACGCGATGGCCACCACCACGAACGAGGCCGCAAGGATGAACCCGATTCCCGGGGAGTCGCCGAGCCGCGCAGACAGAGCGCCGAGCTCCAGCGTCCCGGTCAGTCCATACAGCACCGACATGCCGTAAAGCAGCGTGCCGGAGGCGATGGCGCCCAGCACGAAGTACTTCATCGCCGCTTCGGCAGCGATGCCGGAGTCGCGATCGAAGGCGACGATGGCATAGAGCGACAGCGACAGCAGCTCGACGCCCACGTAGATCGTCAGCAGGTTCGCGGCCGAGGCCATCACCAGCACGCCCAGCAGGGCGCTCAGTGATAGCACATAGAACTCGCCCTTCTGCAGTCCACGGCGCGCCAGATAGTCCCGGCTGTAGAACAGCGCCAGCGCCGCGAACAGGAATGCGGCCATCTTGAGCAGCGAGGAGAGCCGGTCTGCCACATACAGGCCGTGGAAGATGACGGATCTGCTTTCGACACCCTGCCGCCAGGTGAGCGCGGCGCCCACCACCAGCACCAGCAGTGTCAGCGTTGCCGTGCGGCCCGGATTCTTCGCCGCGAAGAACAGGTCGAACAGCAGCACCAGGCAGATGGCGCCGGTGAGATAGATCTCCGGCAGGGCCAGCGCGATTTCCGAAGGGGAATAAGGGGTCATAGCTTGGTGGCCAGGATCTGCGAAGTCAGGTGTTCAATCGTGCCGCGCATCACATCGAGCAGCGGCGCCGGCCACAGGCCCAGCAGCAACACCGCCACCGCGAGCACGCCCAGCACCAGGAACTCGCGGCCGTTCACATCGGTGAGCTTCGCCACGTTGTCATTGGCGACGGGGCCGAAGATCACGCGCTTGACCAGCCACAGCGTGTAGGCGGCGCCGAGGATCAGCGTGGTGGCGGCCAGGGCGGCGTACCAGAAGTTGGCCTTGAAGGCAGCGAGGATGACCAGGAACTCGCCGACGAACCCGGACGTGCCAGGCAGTCCCGAGTTTGCCATTGCGAACAGCACCATGAACGCGCCGAAGATCGGCATGGTGTTGATCACGCCGCCGTAGGCGCTGATCTCGCGGCTGTGCACGCGGTCGTACATCACGCCCACGCCGAGGAACATGGCGCCGGAGATCAGGCCATGCGAGATCATCTGCACCATGGCGCCGTCGAGGCCCATGCCCGCCCCTGCCGTCGAGCCGGTCGCGCCCACGATGTCATAGGCCAGCACGCAGCCGAGCGTCACGAAGCCCATGTGCGCGATGGACGAGTAGGCGATGAGCTTCTTCATGTCCTGCTGCACGAGCGCCACGAAGCCGATGTAGACCACCGCGATCAGCGACAGCGAAATGATGATCCAGTCGAGTTCGCGGCCCGCGTCGGGCGCGATCGGCAATGCGAAGCGCAGCAGGCCATAGCCGCCCATCTTCAGCATGATGGCCGCCAGCACCACCGAGCCGCCCGTAGGCGCCTCGACGTGCGCATCGGGCAACCAGGTGTGCACCGGCCACATCGGCACCTTCACCGCAAACGCGGAAAATAGCGCGAGGAAGATCAAGACTTGCTCCGGTAGGCTCAAGGGCAATTGATGCCATTGCAGAATTTCAAAATTACCGCTCTTG
>JBDSGY010000358.1:0-4061 GCA_039918755.1 Steroidobacteraceae bacterium | reverse complement strand
TGGCGGAGAAAACGGGCACGCATACCACCGACATCCGCAGGCTCACCATCTGGGGCAACCACTCGTCGACGCAATATCCGGATATCTCGCACACCACCGTCAGCGGCAAGGCGGCGAAATCACTGGTCGATCAGCAGTGGATCGAAGAGACCTTCATTCCAGTGGTGCAGCAGCGCGGCGCCGCGATCATCAAGGCACGTGGCGCTTCTTCTGCCGCGTCCGCCGCAGCGGCAGCCATCGATCATGTGCATACCTGGGTCAAGGGCACGGCCGCTGGCGACTGGGTGAGCATGGCCGTGCCGTCCGACGGCAGCTATGGCATCAAGGAAGGCCTGATCTATTCGTATCCCGTCACCACGCAGAACGGCGAGTACTCGATCGTGCAGGGCCTGTCGGTGGATGAGTTCAGCCGCAAGCGCATGGACCTCAGCGCCACCGAGCTCACCGAAGAGCGCGATGGCGTGAAGGACCTGCTTTAGCCATGGCCGGTCTTCGTCTCGGCCTGGTCGCCGCCACCGCTCTCGCGCTGGTCGCGTGCCAGCCGGGAACGAAGGCCCCCACCGCTGCCATGGGCACACTCACGATTCCGAAGCTGCAACCGCAGGTTCGCACGCTCTCCAACGGTCTCAAGGTCTACGCGCTGCCCGATGCCACCACGGCCAGCGTCTCGGTGGCGGTGTGGTACGACGTCGGGTCGAAGAACGATCCGGCCGGACGCTCGGGCTTCGCGCATCTGTTTGAACACCTGATGTTCAAGTCGACCACCAACATGCCGCCGGAGACCATCGACCGGCTCACCGAGGACGTGGGCGGATTCAACAACGCGTCCACCGCGGACGATTTCACCGAATATCACGAAACAGTGCCGGCGAATCACCTGGAACGCGTGCTCTGGGCCGAGGCCGAACGCATGGGCTCGCTGGTGGTGGATGAAGCCGGATTCAGGTCCGAGCGCGCCGTGGTGCAGGAAGAACTGCGCCAGTCGGTGCTGAGCCAGCCTTATGGCCGTCTCTTTGCGCTGTATCTCGCCCAGGCCAATTTCGACGTGCATCCCTATGGCCGTCCCGGCATCGGGTCGATCGAGGATCTCGACGCATCGACGCTGGATGACGTGAAGGCGTTCCACGCCACGTATTACCGGCCGGACAATGCCGTGCTCGTGGTGGCCGGCAATTTCGACCAGCAGCAGCTCGATGCGTGGATCGACCGGTATTTCGGCGCGCTGCAATCCCCCCGGCGCGAAATCCCGCGTGTTGCCGCAGTGGAGCCTGCGCGCAAGGCGCCGAAGTCACTGACGCTGTACGCGCCGAATGTGCCGCTGCCGGCCGTGACGATCAGCTGGCCCGCGCCGGATGCGAAGAGCCCGGACATCGCCGCCTGGATGCTGCTCGATGCGATCCTGCAGCGCGGCCAGTCGTCGCGGCTGTATCAGTCGATGGTCTACGAGCAGCAGCTTGCCGCGCAGGCCGGCTCGCAGTTCGAGATCCGCAAGCAGCCCGGCGTTTACACGCTGCTGGCCATCCTGTCGGGCGGCAAGTCGGCTGACGATGGCCTGAAGTCACTGCAGGCCGAGATCAGGAAGATCAAGGACACGCCCGTCACCGCACAGGAACTCGAGGAATCGCGCAACGAGCTGATCACCGACGCGCTGCGCAGCCGCGAGACTTCCGACGGCCGTGCCGAAGAGCTCGCGCGCTCGGTGATCCTGTTCGGCGATCCGTCCGCCTTCGACAACATCCTGGCGCAGTTGCAGAGCGTCACCCCTGCCGACGTGCAGCGTGTGGCGAAAGCGATCATGGACGACACGCAGGCCGTGACCATCCGCTACCTGGCCGAAGCGCCCGGCGTGAAGGGCGACAGCATCGCGGACTCGAAGACCATCCAGACCGTGAAGACGGATATTCCGGTTGCGGAGATTCCGGTGTATGCGCTGGCGCCTGCCGCTGATCGCAAGCAGCCGCCGGCACCCGGTGCAGCCATCGCGGCCAAGGTGCCGGCTGCCACGGAGAAGACGCTGGCGAACGGGTTGCGCGTGATCGTTGCCAATCGTCCGGGTCTGCCATTGATTGCGGCCGACCTGCGCATCGCGGCGGGCGGCGCACTGGATCCTGCGGATCGTGCCGGGCTTGCAGCGATGACGGCAGATCTTGCCACGCGCGGCACGGCCACCCGCTCTGCCACGCAGATCTCGCATGCGGTCGAAAGCCTCGGCGCCACGCTTGGTGCGGGCGCCGGCGCAGATTCGTCCACTGTCTCCATGATCACGCGCTCGGACAAGGCACGCGAAATATTCGCGGTGCTGGCCGACGTGGCGCAGAACCCCGCCTTCCAGGAAGAAGAACTGGAACGCGCCCGCCAGGACACGCTGGACAACCTGACTGTCTCGCTGGGCCAGCCTGCGACAGTGGGGCGCTATGCCATGGTGCGGCGCCTGTTCGGCGACGGCGCGTATGGCAAGACGCCCTCGCCACATTCCATCGCCGCCATGAAGCGCGAAGACACCGCGGCATTCCACGGCACCTGGTGGCGTCCGGACAATGCCATCCTCGTGATCACGGGTGACGTGACACCGGAGGCCGGCTTTGCGCTGGCGCAGGAAGCACTTGGCACGTGGGCGAAACCCGCTGCCCCGCTGCCCGCTGCTGTCTCACCCACCGTAGCGACCAGCGCAAAGCTGCCACTGCTCATCGACATCCCCAGGATCGGCCAGGCCGCGGTGCTGATGGGTCATGTCGGGCCGGGCCGCAACACCGATGCCTATTTCCCCGCACTGGTTGCCAACGATGTGCTCGGCGGTGGCTACTCCGCGCGCCTCAACCAGGAGATCCGCATCAAGCGCGGGCTGTCGTACGGGGCAAGCTCCAGCGTCGCATCGCGCAAGCAGGGCGCGCCCATCGTCGCCGCCGCGCAGACCCGCAACGATGCCGTGCCGCAGGTGGTGGAACTGATGGCCGCGGAACTTGGCAGGCTCGGCACGCAAGCCATTCCCGCTGCCGAACTGATCAACCGCAAGGCGGTGCTGATCGGCGATTTCGGCCGCGAAGTGGAAACCGTCGGCGGGTTGGCCGGCGAGCTGTCGGCGCTCGCGCAGTTCGGATTGCCGCTGTCGAAGCTGCAGACCTATGCCGCGGATATCGAAGCGGTGACGGCGGAGCAGACCGCTGCGGTGGCGAAGGCGCATTTCGATCCCGCCACGGCCTCCCTGGTCGTGGTCGGTGATGCGAAGGTATTCGGCGCAAGACTCAAGGCGAAGTTTCCGCAACTGGAAACGATCTCCATCGACAAGTTGAATCTCGATAGCGCAACGCTGAGGGGTAAATAGTCATGCTGCATCGTTCACGCCTTCTGCTGGCCGCATTGACGGCCGTCGTGATGGCCATGCCGGCGTGGACCGCCGACGCGCCCGGCCTCACCGATGACGGGCTCGCGCCCATCAAGGTGAAGAACATCGACAAGGCCTGGAAGCGCCCGGGCGCGAGTCTTGCCGGCTACAACCGCATCCTCATCCGGCCCGTGTCGGTGGCGTTTTCAAAATACTGGAATCCGCGTGACTACGGCGGCACCTTCGGCCTGAAGAGCGAACAGGTGGAGAAGATCCGCAGCGGGCTGTCGAAGATTGCCAACGACACGTTCGCGAAGGAGCTGGCGCGCGGTGGCTATGCCATGGCCGCGGCGCCCGGCGAAAACGTGCTCGACGTGGAAGTGCAGATCGTGGACCTGGTCGTGAATGCGCCGGAGACCAACTCCGCGGACAACCGGCGCACCTATGTGCTCAGCGCCGGCGAGATGCGTCTGCTGGTCACACTGCGTGACTCGATCACCGGCACCACGCTGTACCGCGCCAGTGACATGAAACGCGGCCCGGAGACCGGGCGCCTGGAATACGCCAGCGATGTATGGAATCGCGGCCAGGCAGAACTTGCACTGACGGCCTGGGCCCGCCAGCTCAAGACCGCACTGGATACGGCGAAGGCGAACTAGGCGAGGCGAACCAGGCGTGGCTCGTGCTACGCCGTGCCGTTCGCCACGTCGTCCCAGAACAGCCGCGTCTCGCGGAACGC
>JBDSGY010000357.1:0-5720 GCA_039918755.1 Steroidobacteraceae bacterium | reverse complement strand
CCATCCTTGTTGTCCGAGTTGGGCGCAGCCCGTGCGGCGAGCAGTCGCTGGACCCCCAGGGCGTCCGGATGCAGACACGCGGCATGCAGCGCCGTATTGCCAGCGGCATCGACGGCATTCACGCTGGCGCCAGCCTGCAGCAATGCTTCAAGGGTGAGCGCGCGCGGTGCGCGCGCTGCCAGCATCAACGCCGTGGCACCGGAACTGTCGCGCCCTTCGATCGCCGCACCGTTGCGCAACAGCCAGCCCACCGCTTCGGTGGCATCGGCCGCCGCTGCAAGCATCAGCGCGTTGCGGCCGAACTCGTCGGCAGGCCCCGCCGCCGCGCCGCCTGCCAGTCGCTGCAGGGTGGGCACATCGTCCAGCCGCGCGGCACGCAGCCACGCGGCATCGCGCGACTGCGCTTCGTCGAGATCTTCGGCGGGCAGGAATTCCAACGGCAGGCGATTCTGGCGCAGCAGCACAGCGGCAGGTTCGAAACCGGCCTGCGCAGCGTCCGCAAGCCAGCGGCGCGCCTGTGCATCGTCAGCCGGCACTGCCGTTGCCGCGAGCACGGCCAGCAGATAGGCCGCACGCGCCGACCCTGCTGCGGCAGCCTGATTCAGCCAGCGGGTTGCCGCAGGCACATCGGGCTCACCCAGCGGATTGGCAAGCAGCAACGCGCCTAGCCGGTACGCCGCCTGCACATTGCCCGCCTTCGCGAGCGTCTCCAGGCGCGCGAAGGCATCGGTGAACTGCTTCTGGCGCAGCGCCAGTCGCACCGGTTCCAGCGCATCCCCTGGAGGATCGGCAGCTCCCTGCACCACGGCATTGCGGGCAAGCAACAGCAGCAGCAGCAGCGCTGCACGCGCAGTGAGATCAGAGCGTGCCATGCTTGGTCTCGACGCTGATTCCCAGGCTTTGCAGGAACGCGGTTGGCAGCACACCGCCCGCGCTGACAATCACGGCGTCATTGGCGAACCGTGCCGGTTTGCCATCACAGTCGACCACCACCGCATCGGCTTCGATGCTCGTCACGTTCGACTTCAGCAGCGCGCGCAGCTTGCCACTCAGGGTGGCAGACTCCAGGCGTTCGCGATTGCGCGCCTTGGCGCGCGAGAAGGAATCGCCGCGATAGGCAAGCGTCACCTCCGTGGCTTCCACTTCAGCGATGGTGGTGGCCGCTTCCAGCGCACTGTCCCCACCGCCCACCACCAGCACGCGTTTGCCGCGGTACTGCTCGGCATCGATCAGCCGGTAGACGACCTTTGGCAACTGCTCGCCGGCAACGCCGAGCTTGCGTGGCGTGCCGCGACGACCGATGGCCAGCAGCACCGCGCGCGTATGCAGCTCGCCATGGTTGGTCTTCACGAAGAATCCCTGCGGCGTGCGCGCGATATTCTCCACGTGGTGCTTGTAGCGGATCTGCAGGCCGGTCTTGCGTTCCACTTCCTGCCAGAACGCCAACAGCTCTTCCTTGCTCGTGTTGTGGAACCGCACCTTGCCCACCAGCGGCAGCTCCGCCGGCGCGGTCATCACCATCTTTCCGCGCGGATACTGGAACACGCAGCCGCCGAGCGACTCCTGCTCCACCGTGACGAACTTCAGGCCTCGCGCCATCGCAGCCAGCGAGGCAGAGAACCCGGCCGGGCCTGCGCCCACGATCACCAGATCGAGCTGGTCGGACTGCGGCGCAACGCGATCGCGCGCTGCAATCACTTCCACGGCCTGCCGACCCTGCTCCAGCGCATTGCGGATCAGGCCCATGCCGCCCAGCTCGCCGGCGATGAATATTCCGGGAACGCTGGTTTCAAACTCCGGCGAGAGGGTGGGGATGTCGATCCCACGCCGCTCGGAGCCGAACACGAGTGAGATGGCGCCTACTGGACAGGCGGTGCGACAAGCACCATGACCGATGCAATTGCCGGCTTCTATGAGACTGGCCTTGCCATCGATGAGCCCAAGCACCACGTGCTCCGGTTGTTCGGGACAGGCACGGACACAGGCCGAACAGCCGACACAGCGAGAAGGATCAATCATCGGATGCAGCGAGACGGGTTCAGCAAGGCCTGCTGTCTCGGCTTCCTGGCGCGCAATGCGACTGCGCTGTTCGGTCGCCTTGCGACGACGGACGTACCACAGCCAGATTGCCAGCATCGGCACGAAGTATATGAGGGTAGTCAGATCCACAGTCGTGCAGCCTCCTGCAATCGCAAGCCGCGCACCAGTGTCGGCATCACACGACGCCTGCAGGAACGGGAAATACCGTGCCGCGCATGATGATTGTTGCGGGCGATTATTAAGCCGTGCTTAACGCCTGCAGTCTTGCAACTGCGACTGCAATGAGATCGCGTGAATCCGGTCAACAATCCGCAACACGCTGCGCATGCGCCAACGCTCGTTATGGTATCTGGGCACGTAGCGCTCACTCTGCAGGAAGAACAACAATGAAGATACAGATGCTGCTTGCCTATGGCCTCGGAGCGCTGGCCGGCGGAACGGCGCTACTGATTCTCATTCCCGCAAACTTTCACCAAGTGCGCCAGGGTGCGATGAGCAAGGCGTTCGCCGCACTCGCGCTGGTGGCGCCTTGCCTGCTGCTGGTATTTGCCACTGGCGCGCCGAGGCCCGACAACATCGCCGCATCGCTTGCCACACCGGACACTGCGGCTGCAGTTGTGCCCGTCGCCGGTGAGTTGAAGCAGGACGCGGACTGGGGCTTGATCTCACACATGTATCTGGGTGGACCACCACCCGGCGGCGGCGCTCAGCCTGCTGCCAACGGCGGACCCGCGATGGAGCGCGCGCAGCGCAGCGCCGCGGAACTGACGAGCATCACGCGCCGCGAACCGGGCAATGTCGAGGCGTGGCTGGCGCTGGCACAGGCGCATCGCATCGCCCGCGAATATCCGGCGGCGATCAACGCCTACGAAGCCGCACTGAAGCTCGATCCCCGCAATGCAGATGCGTGGGCGGACTATGCCGACGCACTGGCCTCGTCCAGCAACCGCAAGCTGGCCGGCGCGCCGGCAGCGGCGGTGGCGCGGGCACTGAAAGCCGATCCGGATCACCCGAAGGGTCTGTGGCTGCAGGCAAGCCTCGACCTTGAGCAGCATCGCTATGGCGACGCACTTGCGCACTGGCAGAAGCTGCGCTCGCTGCTGCCCGCCGGCTCGCCGGACATCACTGTAATCGACGCCAACATCGCCGAGGCCCGGCAACTGGCCGGCGGCGCCTGAACCGACCATGCGCACTCGCTCCTCCATGAGTCCGATGCTGTTGTTCACGGCCGCCTGCGTGGCACTGTCGCTGATCGGAATGCGCTCGCACCTGGAGCGTTACATCACGCCGGAAACCGGCCTGGGTTATCTGCTCGGCATCGTCGGCGGCAGTTTCATGATCCTGCTGCTCGTCTACCCCGCACGCAAACGCTTGCCGTGGCTTGCGCCCATCGGTGGCGTCAAACCATGGTTCCAGGTGCACATGGTGCTTGGCATCGTGGGTCCGATGCTGGTGCTGTTCCATTCCAATTTCCGGTCCGGCGCGACCAACAGCAACGTTGCCCTCTTCTGCATGCTGACTGTTTCAGGCTCGGGACTGATCGGGCGCTATTTCTACACGCGCATACACACGGACCTGTATGGCAGCCAGACCAGCCTGCAGGATCTCAAAGGCCAGATCAGCCGCATGCAACAGGTATCCACGTCGCTGGCCTTCATCCCGGATCTTGCTTCGCGCCTCGCTGCGGTGGAGACGGCAATGACCGCCGGGCTGGAGAAGATCCCTGGCGTGTTGCGGCCGGCGGTGGTGGCACTGCGCGCGCTGACTGCGCGACGCCGCATCCGGGCGCAGATTCGCGGCGCTGCCTTGCTGCATGCACGCCAGCAGGAAATGGCGGTCGCGTCGATGCAGCGCGAGACCGAGGCGGCCAGCGAGCTGGCGCGCCGCCACATCGATCTGGTGCGCCGCGTTGCGGAGCTGGGCACCTATGAGCGCCTGTTCGCGTTGTGGCATGTGCTGCATCTGCCGCTGTTCTTCATGCTTTTGGCGGCAGGCATCGTCCATGTCGTCGCCGTGCACATGTATTGATTGCCACTCATGCGGATTAGAAGGCTGGCCATTCTGCTCGGAGCAAGCGTCATATTCGGGGCTGGAACCACAGGCGTCGCGCGTGCGGCGACACTGGAAGGCCTGCTCATGCCCGGGCCACTGAGCGCAGCCCACGCCAAGCTGGAGGCGAATTGTTCCAACTGCCACAACCGCACCGATCGCGCGCAGCAGGCGCAGCTGTGCGCGGGCTGCCACAAGGAGGTCGCCGCCGACCTGCGCGACAAGCGCGGCTACCATGGCAAGCGGCCGGAGATTGCGCGCGCCCAGTGCAGCGCCTGCCACAGCGAGCACAGCGGCCGCGAGGCGCGCATCACGCCGGTGCCGGCGCGCGAATTCGACCATGCGCAGACCGACTTCAAACTCGACGGCGCACATCGCAGTACCGCCTGCGCCAGCTGTCATGTCAGCGGCAAGAAGTTCCGGGAAGCGCGTTCGCGCTGCGTGGACTGCCATCAGAAGGCAGAGCCGCATGAGGGCAAGCTCGGTACCGACTGCGCCAGCTGCCACAACACCGCGCGCTGGGCCGAAGTGCGCTTCGATCATGCCGGCACGCGCTTTGCCCTGCAGGGGCGGCATGCCGAGGTGCCCTGCGCTGCCTGCCATGCGCAGAATCGCTGGAAGGCCACGCCCACGGCCTGCGCGAGCTGCCATACCCCCGACGACGTGCACCGTGGCCAGCGCGGCGCGGCCTGCGCTGACTGTCACACGCAAACCTCCTGGACGGACGCCCGCTTCGATCACGAGAAGGAAACCGGCTTTGCGCTGGACGGCCAGCACAAGGGCGCTGCCTGCACTGCGTGTCACCGCAGCGGGCGCTTCGACGACAAGCTGCCGAGTGCCTGCTCCGGCTGCCACGCTGCAGCCGACTCGCATGCCGGACGCATGGGAAGCAAATGCGAGTCCTGCCACGAGACCAGCGCCTGGAAGACGACGCTGTTCGTGCATGAGCGCGACACCAAGTTCACGCTGCGCGGTGCCCATTCGAAGCTGGCCTGCCACAGCTGCCATATCAGTGCCGTGGCGACCCGCAAGCCCTCCCAGGAATGCGCGGCCTGCCATCGCGCCGTGGACGTGCACGGCGGAACGCTGGGCAGGAACTGCGAGAACTGCCATGGGAACGAAGCCTGGCGCAAGGATGTGCGTTTCGAGCACGATCTGACCGACTTTCCGCTGCTCGGCCAGCACGTGGGCGTGCCCTGCGCCAGCTGCCATACCAGCCTCAAATTCAAGGCGGCCGGCAAGACCTGCCGCGACTGCCATGCAACGGAAGACGTGCATCGCGGCAACCTGGGCAAGGACTGCGCGCGCTGCCACAGCCCCAATGCCTGGAACATCTGGCAGTTCGACCACAAGCAGGAGAGCAACTTCGCCCTGACCGGCGCGCACGCGCGTCTGCAATGCAACAGCTGCCACAAGCGTCCGGCCGGCGAAGCGCGGCTCGGTCGGGACTGCGCTTCCTGCCACGCCACCGATGACGTGCATCTCGGGCAGTTCGGCCGCCGCTGCGACAGCTGCCACTCGACCATTTCTTTCCATCGCACCAGGCCGCAGTAGTCATGAAACAGATCCACCTGTTACTGCTGCTGGGCCTGCTCTGTTGCGGCGCTGCGCCGACCCCCGCGGCGCAGGCA
>JBDSGY010000356.1:0-3635 GCA_039918755.1 Steroidobacteraceae bacterium | reverse complement strand
CGGGAATGATCTCCGACAGTGTCTGGATGCGGGCGGCATTGCGGGCCACCACGGCAGCGTCGAAATCGCGCGTGCCGCGCTGCATGGCGCCGATTGGGCCATTCTGGTTGGCAATGACCTTGAACAGACCCTGGCGGGTCTCGATTGCCGACTTGGCCTGTGCCTCCGGGCTGGGTGGGCCGGGCGGGCCACCGGCGGGTGGTGCCCCCTGCGAAATTGCCAGCGCGGAAACTGCGGCCAGCGCTGCGGCAACGCCAATGCGGGTCAGACGATTCATGAATACTCCCCCGAGTGTTTAGAGATAAGTAATCCGTTCCAGCCTGCAGGATAGCAGATCGATATGCGGTGGATAGTGCGGACCGTCAGCCCGACCGGCCCACCACCGAAGCCGTGGCTATAAGCTCCTCCAGCAGGGCCATCGAAACCTTGCCCGAGACGGCAAAGGGGTTCAGCTCGGCCTTTTCCGCATATTTCATCAGCAGCGACGAATTGACCTTGCCGATGTTGACCTGACCCATGGTCCAGCCGCCGAAGCGGCGCTCGCTGATCTCCTCGAAGGACAGCAGCCGCACCTGCTCGTGGCGTACATCGCGCACGATGTTGTTGAAGGTTTCGCACACCGCATCGCGACCGCCTTCCAGCACCTGCAGGAAGATCTCGTCGCTGTAACAGAGCACGCCGGTGATGCCATGTGCAGGATTGTTGCGCTGGCAGTCGTTGAGGATACCTGCCACCGATTTGGCACTGAGCGCCTTGGCGGCGCGACTCGCGTAGAGCAGACGGACCAGCATGGCTACCTTCCGGATCGAAGCTTGATGAGGGAGAGGAACTCGCGCCGCAGCGTGTGATCCTTCAGGAACGAACCGCGCATGACGCTGTTTATCATCTTGGCGTTCTCGTCCTGCACGCCGCGCCAATGCATGCAGAAATGATCCGCTTCCATGACCACTGCGAGTCCGTCGGGGCTGACCTTGTTCATCAGCAGCTCGGCCACCTGCGTGATGGCTTCTTCCTGGATCTGCGGCCGCGTCATGATCCAGTTGCTCAGGCGCACGTACTTGGAAAGACCGATCAGGTTCGAGTGTTCGTTGGGCATGAGGCCAATCCACAGCCGGCCCATGATGGGACAGAAATGGTGGCTGCACGCGCTTCGCACGGTGACCGGTCCCACGATCATCAGCTCGTTCAGGCGCTCGGCATTCGGAAATTCGGTCACTGCCGGGGCCGGAAAGTAACGCCCTCGAAAGACCTCGGTGACGTACATCTTGGCCACCCGCCGGGCCGTGTCCTGGGTGTTATGGTCGCTGCGGGTGTCGATGACCAGCGATTCCAGCACGCCCTGCATCCGCAGGGCGACCTCGTCGATCAGTTGCTCGATCTCACCGGGCTCGATGGCATCGGCAATATTGTCGTTGGCATGGAAACGTTGCGTGCTGCGCTGCAACCGACGACGGATTCGTTCGGATACCGGCGTGTTGGCGGGAGTTTCCCGCATTGTCTTGGCGCGTTTCATCGGCCCGGGAGTCTAGGTCAGTTGCAGCGGGCGGGCCAGTGCCGTGATGCCCCGGGGAGGCCTCTGCCGGAGGGGCTGTGGTACCCTGTGCCCATTCAACCCCTGATCCATGAGGCCGGCACCATGACCACAAAGCTTGAACGTCCCCTGAAGCGCGAAATCGTTGTTGATGAGAAGCCCTATACGCTGACGATTGACGCCGATGGCCTCAAGCTCGTCGAGAAGGGTCGCCGCAACGGCCACGAAGTGAGCTGGAAGCAGGTTCTGACCGCAGCACCGCCTGCACCCTGATCATTTGCGCAGCCGCCCGATTCATCGAGGCGGCTGCTCTCTCTGCACGAGAGACTTCAGGCTGACCGCGCGACATAAAGCGCCAGCAGCTCGGCGATCACCGCCGGCTTTTCCTGACCTTCGACTTCCATGACGGCTTCCTGCCGCAACAGCACGCGATCGGCTGCGCGCGTCTCTGCCGCCAGTACCGTGCTGCGATAGCGCACGCGCGCGCCCGCATGGACGGGGCTCGTGAACCGCAGCCGGTCGAGGCCGTAGTTGAGGACCAGCGCGACGTCGCTGACCGGCGGGAAATCGCGCTGCCGGTGCCCGGCTGCCAGCGACAGCAGCAGAAAGCCATGGGCCAGCGTGCCGGGGAATCCTGTTTCGCGCGCGACACGTTCCGGGTCGACATGGATGAACTGGTGGTCGCCGGTGCAGGCCGCGAACGCGTTGATGCGGTCCTGGTCGACCAGGATCCAGTCGGAAGGTGCGAACTGCCTGCCGACGAGGCGATGCAGGGTGGCAACCGTCAGGGGCGTGTGGTCTTTGTCCGTCATCCCGAAAGGGTAGCAAAGGGCTTGCTGTACTGCGGCGAATCCGCCAGATTCGGCGGCATGACCTCACAACGCCTGCAAATCGCTGCAGCGTGCAGCTGGCTGCTGCTGCTGCTGCAGCCGGCGCACGCTACCGTGTTCGACCTCGCAGCCCCGGATGCCGTGCTGCTCGGACGGGAAGAACGCCTGCTCACCAGTTATTCCGACACGCTTTATGAGATCGCGCGGCGATACAGCCTCGGGTCGGAAGAAGTGGTGCGTGTGAATCCGGGGCTCGACCCGTGGTTGCCCGGGGCAGGGCGCGGCATCGTGATTCCGGGCCAGCGGGTGCTGCCGTCCGGGCCGCGTGAAGGCATCGTGATCAACCTGCCCGAACACCGGCTGTATTACTTTCCGCCGGCCGTGGCGGGTCGGCCGACGCGGGTTTACACCTATCCGATCAGCGTCGGCAAGATGGACTGGCGCACTCCGCTGGGCAAGACGAGGATCGCGGACAAGCGCGAAAACCCGTCCTGGACGCCGCCGGAGTCCGTGCGGAAAGAGCATATCGCCAACGGTGAGCCGCCCTTGCCTGCAGTGGTGCCGGCGGGCCCGGACAACCCGCTGGGGGCTCACGCGATGCGTCTGGCGTTGCCAGGCGCCTATCTGATCCATGGCACGAACAATCCGATCGCCGTGGGCATGGCCGTGACGCACGGCTGCATCCGCATGTATCCGGAGGACATTGCCGAGCTGTTCCCCATGGTGGCCGTGGGGACGCCGGTCTATCTCATCAACGAGCCGGTAAAGATCGCGTGGGTGGATGGCCAGCTGATGCTGGAGGCGCACCCTCCCGTGGACGCACAGGGGCAGACCTTCGAGCCTGATTTGACAGTGTTCGAAGGCCTGCTGCAGAAGGCGCTGGGAGACTCGGTTGTGGCCATCCACTGGGAGCTTGCACGGGCCGAACTTGCGAAGGCGAGGGGCATGCCGGTGGTGGTCGGATTGGCCGCCGCGGCGCCAGTTCCGGCACCTGCCACCGCCTCCAATGTCGCGCCGTAGTTGAACGGCGGCGGGAATCGGCTATAGTTCGCTGCCCGTCACCCCAGGGTTTTGGGCTTAACTTGCTGATTTACCACACAAATAACGTAACTCCAGATGTCTGAACGCGACCCCGAAAGATTCGATCTCGACGACGATTTCCTGGCAGAACAGGAAGACAGCAACGATTACGAGCAAGTGCTGGACCGTGTCGACAAGCGCACGCGCGACAAAGGCAAGAAGGTGGGCAAGGCCGCCTGGAGCAAGCTGGAAGA
>JBDSGY010000355.1:0-3316 GCA_039918755.1 Steroidobacteraceae bacterium | reverse complement strand
CATTTGAGCTTGATCCAGTCCGGCGTACGGCGCGCGCTGTACAGGCTGTCGCGTCGTTTGCCGATGATGCCCTCAAGACCCAGCTTGCAGGCCGACGCCACCAGCGCTTCCGGAGGGGCGTCGAAAGCATCACTGAAGCGGATCGACGGTGGCGCGCCCTGGAGCAGGGACTGCAGCACAAGGCGTCGTTCGACGAGTGGCACGCCCGTCAGGTCATGGCCCGCGTAGTAAGGCACATCGAACAGGAAGAAGACGATGTCCTGTGTGCGCTCCGAATCGAATGCCTGCTGCAGTTGCTGGAAGCTGGTTCCTCCATTCTCGTTGAGGACCACGATCTCGCCATCCAGCCATCCCGGCTGCAGCGCCATGGACTGCAGCGCCTTGGCGAGGTGTGAAAGCTTTGCGGTCCAGTCATGACCGTTGCGCGTCACGAGGCGCACCTGCTTTGCCTCGATCCTGGCGAGGATGCGGTAACCGTCGAATTTCACCTCGAAGATCCACTGGGAAGGCTGCGGAGGAGGCTGGTCTGCCAGCGTGGCCAGCACTGGGCTGAGAGTGGCCGGCGCTGCGCGCTTTGTGGCGCCCGCGGGCATCGATGCGGTGCCAGCGCTGCTTCGGCGCGCCGTGACCTTCGACGCTATCGGTGGCACATTCGGGGTGCTTTCAGCCTTCGCAGGCATCGCCAGTTCCGCGACGCTGTCGGGCAATTCGTCGGTGACGCTGAACTCTGAAGCGGGGCGGACGAACTCGTCCTTTTCTTTTATCAGCAGCCACGCGTCCTGCCTGGTCTGACGACTCTTCATTCTCACCAGCACCCAGTTGCCGCGCATCTTGTGCCCGTTCAACGTGAACTTGAGATTTCCCTTGCGGTATCCGTCCTCGGCATCGCCCACGGGTGACCATGTGCCTTTGTCCCAGATGATGACTTTGCCGGCGCCGTACTGTTTCTCCGGAATCTCGCCTTCGAACTGGTTGTATGAAATGGGATGGTCTTCGACGTGCACGGCCATCCGCTTGTCGTGCGGATCGAAGCTCGGGCCCTTGGGCACCGCCCAGCTTTTCATCGTGCCGTCCAGCTCCAGCCGGAAGTCGTAGTGCAGGCGGCTCGCCCAGTGCTTCTGGATGACGAACTGCGGAGCGCTGCCATTCGACCTGCCGCCAGCTTTCGGTTCGGGCGTCAGCGAGAAATCACGCTTGGCAACATACCGATCCAGTGATTTTGACTTGCTCGCCATCCCGCCCGCCTCACGCGTGTTTCGCAACAGCGTAGGGGCGGGCGTGCCGCGGTGACACTCCAGAAAGTGGCTATTGGCGTAGGCGCCCGACTACTGGCTGCAACTGTAATTCGCGGCGTCTTTCGCATCCCCGCTGCCGTTGTACTGGGCGTGCGTGGGCACCGGGCATAGCGGGCGGGTTTCGCCGGGCACACTCGCGCCCTTTGCAATGATCTGTGCGGGTGCGCGTCCATTCTCGACCCAGTTGGAGATGGCTTCGACCATGTTGAATTGATCCAGCGTGCGATCGCCGCCGCTGCAATGTCCCATGCCCGGAACCAGGAACAGCCTGCTCCACTCACTGATCGGCACTTCCGCATTGTCACGCGCCAGACGGTCGTAGTACTGCACCGTCTCCTGGGCTGAGAACCACGGATCGCTCACGCCGTGGAAAAACAGCAGCTTTCCCCCATGGCCGCGGAAAGTGCTCAGATTGGTCCAGGCGTTGGTGTCGCCAGCCATTGAGCGCCCGTCGTGGGCGCGCGCCGCTTCGGCCTCGACATCGATGCTCGTGCCGCTTGCCGCACCTTCCGGAATCACAGGACCGACCAGAATGCCCGGCAGGCCCCGCGTGTTGGAAATGCCGGTGTCATAGAAGAAGCCGGGATACACCTGGCGACCATCGGCCGCCTTTGGTCCCGCCATCGCCTTCCTGACGCTCGATACCTGGGCAGGACTCAGGCAGCTGGCGGTCTTCGGTCCCTGGCACGCGAGGACCTGCGGATCGAAGCCGCAACTCTGCGGGGCAAACACCATGCCGTCCTTCACGCCGTCCTTGGCATCGCATGCTGCCAGCACGCCATCAGTGACGAGCTTCCGGTCCTGGTCAGACAGTGCCATGCGCGTCTGCAGCTTGCCTTCGGCGTCCTTCGGAGCCACTTCATTGAGCGCAGTTGTCGCCCAGCGGAGCGCGAGATTGGAATACCCAGTGCGGGTCGCCGGCGCGCCGGCAACGATACCGTCGAAGTAATTCGGAAAACGCTGGGACATCATCATGGCCTCGCGCCCGCCGGTCGAGCAGCCGACGAAGTAGGAGTGGTGCGCCGCCTTGCCGTAGTGCTGTGCGACGATTTCCTTCGCCACCACCGTGACCTTGGCCACGGCCTGATACAGGAAATTGAGCGACGCCTCCTGGTCTTCGAAGAAGGTGGCGTCGAAGCCAGTGCCCTTGTGCCCGGAATCCGTGCTCACCACGGCATAACCCGATGCCAGCGCCGGGGTGTCGCCCGCATATTGCGCGCCCAGCGGTGGATTCACGGCGCCGTTCAGACCGCCACCACCCTGGAAGAAGAAACGGCCATTCCAGTTCACCGGCATCGCGATTGCAAAGCCGATCGCATAAGGCTTGCCGTTGCGGCCCTTGCGCTCGTCCAGCGTCCCATCGACGCGGCAATGCGCGGGCAACGACACGCCGGGGCGCGGCGGTGCATTCGGCGGCGCCGCCATCGGTCCCGCCGCGACGCTCTGGGCCTTGTCGATCTTCACAGCGTAGCCAGCCAGCGAGAACTTCGTCAGCGACTGGCAAGGCGTGGCTGCAAGCGCAGGCTGCAGCGCGCTGCCCAGCAGCAGTACACAGCCCAACCGGCAAAATTTGCGGATCGATTTCATGAAGTCCTCCCGAGCGTGAGACCGCGAGTATCGCATCCGTGGTACCTCGCGCAATGCTCTTCGCTGGCGTCGCCGTTGATTATTGCAATCGTTTGCAATACGCTCCGTCAAATCGCGATTCCAGCAACAAGGTGGGGGAATATATGGCTCAATTCAGCAGCATAGCCGTCGCCACGGCTGTCACAGCGGCCCTGCAGGTGGCCGCAGCAGGCGCCCAGAACGCGGCGCCAGAACTGGATGAAGTGGTGGTCACGGCACAGAAAGCCGGAGTGCAGTCCCTGCAATCGGTGCCACTGGCCATCCAGGCGTTCACCGGCGATGAGCTGAAGGAAAAGAACATTTCCAGCATTGGCGATCTGATGAGCGCCATCCCGGGCGCCTTCGAAGGCCAGCGCCAGTCGGCGGCTTCCCGTTCCTACAATCTGCGCGGGGCC
>JBDSGY010000354.1:0-3048 GCA_039918755.1 Steroidobacteraceae bacterium | reverse complement strand
GAGAACGCTAGTGACTTCGAGCGCTTCCAAAGGCAAGCGTGGCAGGAAGATCGCCGCTCCTGCTGAACAGGCTCCGGCGGGCAGTAACGTCGTGGACTGCATGGCGCTGCTCAAGAAAAGCATCGCAGCAAAGCAACCCGCAACGCGCGGCGGCAAGACAGGCGCGCGTCCGCGACGCGCCGGATGACGCCAACCTCGAGCGCCTGGAATCGTCCCGCTGCCTGTTTAAGTGCCGGTCAACGGAGCGATTGTTGCGGGCATCTGTGCCGCCGGCAGGACGGCGCCTCGACCCTGCACGACTGCGCCAGCCAGCAAATTGCCTGCGTGTGCAGAGCGTTCCATGGAAGCACCAGCCATCCGGGCGGCCAGATATGCCGCGTTGAACGAATCGCCCGCGCCGGCGCTGTCCACGACCTGCACCACGTCTGGAACGGTGACCAGCATCGATTCGGCAATGCTGTGCACTGCGGCGCCTTCGGAGCCAAGCTTGACCACCACCTCTGCGACGCCGGCATTGCGCCAGTGCGCCACCGAATCTGCCGTGCGTCGATGACCAAACAGCAGTTTCTCATCATCATTGGTAGTCAGCAGGATGCTCACGAGCGGCGCAATGCTTTCCATGGCAGCCCGCGCCTCCGCGGCGCTGGCCCAGCCCTTCGGCCGATAGTTGGGATCGAATGCAACGCGACCACCGCGGCGCCGTACCTGGGTAGCCAGTTCCACCCAGCGTCTGCGTTCCGTCGCGTCGAACAGCGACAGCGTGATGCCGGTCAGATACAGGAGGTCACATTCGACGGCGGCCTGCAACGCAGTGTCGATCCATGCCAGCTTGAACAACTGCCGCACGGCGGCCTGCTGGCGCCATGAATAGAAACACCGCTCGCCCCGATCATCGCTGTGGATGGCATGCAGTCCCGGCAGTCGCGCCGGATCCCGCAGCACCAGCGAAGTATCCAGTCCCTCGCTCGCCCAGGTTTGCAGCATCTCGTCGCTGAACGGATCGGTACCCAGCGCGGTGAAGAAACGAACCCTTGCGCCCAGGCGCTGCAGGTACACCCCCGTGGTGAATGAATCCCCTGCCGCACCCAGCTGCCAGAGCTCGCCCTGCCGCACCAGTTCGAGGATGCATTCGCCCGCCACCACTACGCGCGGCCCATCGGCTGTCCGCGAGGATTGGGACACGGAATTGATCACGGCAGCGGCCCGGACCCGCTTGCGGCGCCCAAAAACCGGGCCAGGAGCGCTCCGGTTCGTGAAAAAGACTGCATCAAGACGCGCTCACCCCTGCTGTCCCGTGGACAGCACTGCCTGCCGTCTCTAACCTATCGGCACACTACAGTATCCCCGGGGGGAACACATTGTGACGCTGAACAAAGCCGTGATCTGTTGCGCGCTGGTTTTGCCGCTGCTCGCTGCAGCGCAGACCCAGGTTTCCGCTCCACCCGTATGGGTCAAGGACCAGACCACGCTGCTCAAGAGCAGCGACCCGAAGCTCGCGGCAAACAAGAAGCTCGTATTCGACATGTGGCGCTCCATCGTGCAGGCCGGCCGCACCGACCTGGCGCCGCAGTACTTCACGCCGGGCTACATCCAGCACAATCCGAATGTGGCCTCGGGTCGCGACAACCTGATCGCGTACATGAAGGCCACGCGCCCGGTGCAGCCAATCGCGGCAGAAATCACCTTCCCCGTGGTGGCACTGATGGCGGAGGGGGATATCGTCACGCTGGCTACCGTCAGCTATGACGACGACCCGGACAATCCCGGCAAGCGCTACGCCGGCACGCATTTCGACATGTTCCGCATCGAGAACGGCAAGATCGCGGAGCACTGGGACAGCGTGGCCAAAAGCAAAGCCAACGCAAAGATCAATCCCAACGTGACCAGCAAGCCGTAGTCCCACCATGAAAAGATTCCTGTTCCTCTGTGTCGCCACAGGTGCGCTGACCGCGCTTGCCGCGCACGCCGCCGAGCCCATCGTCACCGACAGCCGCCTGATCACCGAAGAGCGGCGCTTGCAGATGCTGGAGGCCAAGCTTGCCTCCCTGCAGCGCCAGGTGAATCTCATCGAAGACCGCAAGGCCATCGAACGCCTGCAACAGATGTGGGGTCACTATGTCAGCGAGGGCATGGCCACCGAAGCGGCGGCGCTTTTCTCCGATGGACCCACTGCCAGCATCGAATACGCACAGCAGGGCGTGTATCTCGGAAAGTCCCGCATCGAGGCCTTTCTGAGGGCCAGCGGCGCAAAGGTGCAGCCTGGCGAACTGCGCGAGACGCCGGTGATGCAGGCGGTGGTCCACGTTGCAGCCGATGGGCAGACCGCGAAGGGGCGCTGGCGTTCGCTGGTCCTGGGCGGCATGCAGGGCCAGGACGGCCAATGGCACGAAGGACCGTACGAAAACGAATACGTGAAGGAAAATGGCGCGTGGAAGATCGCACGCCTGCACTGGTATACGACCATGAGCAGTTCCTACGACAAGGGCTGGCACCGCCTGCCCTACCCGATCGCGGGTCCGCTGCGCGACCTGCCGCCAGACCGGCCGCCATCGGCCGTATACCAGTCGTTTCCCTCTTTCTACCTGGCGCCGTTCCACTATCTGCACCCGGTCACTGGCAAACCCGTGGCCTGGGACAATGTCTCGCCGGGAGTTGCCAAGTGAAGAACATCATTCGAAGTCTGGCAGCGTTGGCGTGCGTGGCCATAGCCAGCGTCGCCATAGCGCAGACGCAGACTGCGATGCCCGTGGCCGCAGCGCCGCCCGCACCTGATCTTGGACCGCGCCTCACGCGCGTCGCCGATCGCATTGCTGCCATCGACGCCGAGGCAAACCGTATCGACGACTACAACCAGCTGCGCAACCTGCAGCAGATGTACGGCTTCTATTTCGACGAGGCGCTCTGGGATCAGGTGGTGGACCTGTTTGCCGATGACGCAACGGTGGAAGTCGGACTCAATGGCGTCTACGTGGGCAAGGACAGCATCCGGCGCTATTACCTTGGCATGACGGCTGGCAAGGTGGGCCTGGTAAGAGGCCAGCTCAACAT
>JBDSGY010000353.1:0-2609 GCA_039918755.1 Steroidobacteraceae bacterium | reverse complement strand
ACCTGCAGCGTATCGCGATCATCCTTCGCCAAATGGATGCGCTCGGTGATATGCAGCTTGTCGCTGTGCTTCATGCCGGTCTCGATCTCGGTGATGGTCTTCAGGCCGACGGTGTCCACCACCAGCGTGTCACCTTCCCAATGGCCGATGGAGTGACCGAATACTCCAGCTTCCAGATCGTCCGGATGCCCACGGCCATCGGTGAAAATGGTACGCGTCTGCATCCACGCCTCGTGCAGCGTGGTCACTCGACCGGGTGTGAACAGGAATTCAATCGGGTACTGCCCGGAACCCATCATGCGCGGCATGCCAGGCGGCATGCAGTTGGAAGTGTCGCGTCGTGCCACGCCGTTGTTCGAGCGGGTTTCCTTCAGCCAGGATTCATACCCGGCGAGGTATGTTCCCTTCAGCTTCGGTGTTTCGGCAGGCGGCGCACCGGGCACAGTCCGTGGACGTGTGAGCACCCACACGCCACCCCAGTCCGGCAAGCGGTCCAGCGCTGCGTATGCGCCTTTTGGATAGGCAGCGGTAGCTTTAGTGGCAGGCTGGGCGTCTGCCGCCAGAATGGAAGGCGCTGCCGCCACGCAACAGGCAATAGCGGCAACGAATGTCAGAAGCGTATTTTTCATTGGTCCCCCGAGGCTCTTAAGCATGCTGTCACAAGTCCATGCGTATAATTGGGATTATAGTTGCGCAAATAAGTGCAGGGGAAACGAATGAAGACGATGCGGATCGCAACCTTGGCCCTGGGCCTGGCCGGAATGGCATTTGCCGCCGTGGCGCACCATTCCTTTGCAATGTTCGACCAGACGCAGCGAGTCACGCTCAAGGGCAAGGTCACTGAATTCCAGTGGACGAACCCGCACGCGTTCATTCATATCGCGGTGCCGGCAGCGGACGGCAAGCCGGAAGTCTGGGAAATCGAACTCAACAGTCCCAACAACCTGAAGCGCCAGGGCTGGAAATCCACCAGCGTGAAGACCGGCGACGATGTCACGCTGATCACCGCGCCGCTGCGCAACCTCACCGATCACAAGGGTGGTCTGTTCATTTCCGTGACGCTGGCCGATGGCACTGTGTTGAAGGAAGCCGCCTTTGCCGGTGGTGGCCCGGTCAATGTGCCGGTCCTGCCTCCCGCCAAGTGAACCGACAGGAGAACACGATGAAGCCAAGCTACAGAATCACCATTGCCGCGTCGCTGCTCACCGCTGCCGGATTCGTGTCCGCGCATCACTCGGGCGCGATGTTCGACGGCGCACACACGCAGACTCTCGTGGGCACTGTCACGGAGTTCAACTGGGTGAATCCGCACAGCTCTTTCAAGGTTGAAGTTGCCGGTGCCGACGGCAAACCAGTGGTGTGGGCCGTGGAAATGAACACGCCTCAGAACCTGGTGCGCGAAGGCTGGAAGCGTACGTCGATCAAGGCTGGCGACAAGATCACGGCAGTCGTGCATCCACTGCGCGATGGCAAGCCGGGTGGCTCCTACGTCTCGGTCAAGCTGGCGGATGGCACGCTGCTGAGCGGTGGCGCCCAGCAGTTGCAGGAGCCTGCAGGCGGCCAGCGCTACTGATCAGAGCGGCGCGTCCGGATTGGCCACCGTGCGCCACATGTGCGCAACGGAGGTGCCATCCAGACCAAGGCCTTCCTGCGGCTGTTTGAAGTGCCGTCCAATCACGTCTTCGAATTCATCCACCGTCACCTGCACGCCTGGCTCGAACGAATACAGATCGTTTACGGTGACCAGCCGCGGCGCCATGTACCAGCGATGCTTGCGCACCCATTCATACTCCGCCTGCTGGTGCGGTGGTACCACGAAGTCCGAACCAAACAGCGTGCGATAAAGCTCGGGATATTCGTAGCCGGCTGACTTGTCGGGGAAGAAGCGCAGCGTGGCGTGATGCCGGATGGCGAAGGCCACCTTCTCGGACACATACGGCTCGAACAGCTGCGCAGACCAAAAGCCGTGCTCCGCGCGCACCAGTGACAGGACCAGATCATGGACCAGGCAGGCGAAGACAATGTCCTCGTCCAGGTTCTTCCTGCGGGCGAGGCGCGCACTCTGCAGGCAGTGCTCTGCATTGGACTGCAGCCGCAGCCGGATGAAATCAGCCAGCGTAGGCTTCGCGGGCATTGGCGCCAGCATGGTGACATTGCCACCCTCCTTGGCGACCAGCCCGTTACCGACGCCGCGCCTGAAGCTGCGGGAAGGAATCTGTGCGGCAAGCTCGGCAACGGTCGGCGCGCGCGCCGTGGCCGCCGTTGCCGCCGCCGCAGCGGCCGTGCTCGCCGCAAGGTTCGCGGACAGATAGTGCTCGACCGCATCCGCCCTGGCGTCGGCGGACATCCCCGCCACTGCCGCAGCGCCGCCCAGCGATGCGATGAAATGGCGGCGATCGATATGCAGCATTGGCCTGTTCCAACAACGCGACGTTATTTGCCGGCGCGGTCGTCGATCGCCTTCTGACCGGCGCTGGTGCTGGGCAGGTTCTCGTTCAGGTTCGGCAGGCACTCGGATTCCGGGATGTCGCTGAAGTCCTGGCGGATGAAGCGCTTGGTGCTCTTCCATTCGCCCTTCCACATCTTCGGGTCGGTCATCGTGTAATCGA
>JBDSGY010000352.1:0-9978 GCA_039918755.1 Steroidobacteraceae bacterium | reverse complement strand
GCTCGTCGCCGGCGAGGCTTCCGGCGATCTGCTCGGCGCCGCGCTGATGGCCGCGTTGCGGACCCGCATGCCGCAGGTGGAGTTCATCGGTCTTGCAGGAGAACACATGCGCGCGGCGGGCTGCGAGGCGCTGGGAAGCGCAGAGGAGCTGGCCGTGATGGGCCTGGTCGAACCATTGCGCCACCTGCCGCGGCTGTTGCGACTGCGCACGCGCCTGCGTGAGACGCTGCGGGCTCGCCGGATCGACCTCTTCGTCGGCGTCGATTCACCCGCTTTCAATCTCGGTCTGGCGCGCGCATTGCGGCAGCAGGGGATTCCCACCGTGCAGTATGTGAGCCCGCAGATCTGGGCCTGGCGCGCCGGTCGTGTCCGCAAGATTGCCGCCGCCGTCGATGCGGTGCTGTGCCTGTTGCCATTCGAGCCGGCGGCCTATGGTGAGCACGCCGTACGCGCCGAGTTTGTCGGTCATCCCCTGGCGGATCAGGTGCCGCTGGTGATCGATCGCGAAGCTGCGCGCCGCGCGCTCGGCATTGCGCCGGGAGTGCCGGTGGTCGCCGTGCTGCCCGGGAGCCGCATGGGTGAGGTCGGCCGCCTCGGCGCGGATTTCGCGGCGGCCACAGTGGCCCTGAGCCGTCTGGCCACCGCACCCATCCACTATGTGGCGCCGATGGCATCGGTGCGCGTGGCACAGGTGTTTGCGGAGCAGGTTAGCGCTGCCGGCGCGAAGATCCAGCTGGTGGAGCAGGGCGCCGATCGCGTGCTGGCCGCGGCCGATGCGGCGCTCGTTGCCTCTGGCACCGCCACGCTGCAGACCATGCTGTACGGCTGTCCGATGGTGGTTGCCTATCGACTGGCGCCCCTGACTGCCTTCATCGCCCGCGACCTGGGGCTGGTGAAGGTCAAGTATTTCTCGCTGCCGAACCTGCTTGCCCATGAACCGCTGGTACCGGAATTCTTCCAGCGGGCAGCCACGCCGGTCGCGCTGGCGCAGGCCCTGCACGCAGCGCTGTTCGATGTGGCGCGCCGCACTGAACTCGCGCAACGCTTCCGGGCGCTGCACCTGCAGCTGCGGCAGGGCGCCGCGGACCGCGCCGCGCAGGTGGTGCTCGACCTGCTTGCAAGTCGCCCGTCGCAGGCGCGGCCATGACGCTGCTGGTCCAGTGGATAGCGGGTGTGGACGAAGCCGGCCGCGGACCGCTGGCAGGCCCGGTGTATGCCGCCGCGGTCATCCTCAATCCGGCGCGCCGCATCAATGGCCTGCGCGATTCCAAACAGCTCACGCCGGAGCGGCGTGAAGTGCTGGCGGTGAGAATCCGCCAGCACGCATTGGCCTGGCAGGTGGCCTGGGCTGATGTGGAAGAGATCGACTGCCTCGACATACTCGGCGCCACGCTGCTGGCCATGCGGCGCGCGGTGGCGGGTCTGGCGCTCCGCCCTTCACTGGTCCAGGTGGATGGCAACCGCACGCCGCAAATCGCCGATTGCTGTGACCGGGTGGAGACAATCGTGGGCGGGGATGCCACCATCGCCGCGATCAGCGCGGCCTCGATCCTGGCCAAGCAGGCACGGGACGCGGCAATGTCCGCGATGGCGCAGCATTACCCGGGGTACCAGCTCGAGACCCACAAAGGGTACGCTACGCCCGATCACCTTGCCGCCCTTGCGCGGCTCGGGCCATCGCCCCAGCACAGGTTCAGTTTCGCGCCAGTGCGCGAGTCGAAAAATACATCCAGAACATGAGCTTGCAGAACTTTGTTCATCTAAGGGTTCACACGGAATATTCGCTGCTCGACAGCGTGGTGCGCGTTCCCGAACTGATGACGGCCACCGCGGCACAGGGCATGCCCGCGGTTGCGCTCACCGACGAATGCAACCTCTTCGCGATGGTGAAGTTCTACCGCGCGGCGCTGGCCGCGGGCATCAAGCCCATCGTCGGCATCGACCTGTGGGTGCGCGACGGCGCGGACCGCGACGTCTCCCGGCTGACGCTGCTCTGCCAGAACGAGATCGGCTACCTCAACCTGTCGCGGCTCGTGTCGCGCGCCTATCTGGAAGGCGAACGGCAGAACACGCCGCTGATCGAGAAATCGTGGCTCACCGCCGATGTGCTCGCCGGACTGATCGCCTTGTCGGGCGCCTGGGAAGGCGATGTCGGCCGCGCGCTGCTCACCGGTCGTCCGGCGATGGCGCGCCGCCTGCTGCGGGAATGGAAGGCGCTGCTGGGCGATCGCTACTACGTTGAAGTGCAGCGCGTCGGGCGCAGCACCGATGCCGACTATGTCGCCGCGGCCGCAGCGCTCGCTGCCGACTGCGATGTGCCGGTCGTCGCCACCAATGACGTGCGCTTCCTGAAGCAGAGCGACTACGAAGCGCACGAGGCCCGCGTGTGCATCCGCGAGCGCGCACTGCTGGCCGACGCGGCGCGCAAGCGCCGCTATACGCGCGAGCAGTTCCTGCGCACACCGCAGCAGATGGCAACGCTCTTCGCCGACATGCCCGAGGCGCTGGCCAACAGCGTGGAGATCGCGCGACGCTGCAGCCTGCCGCTGAAACTGGGAACGAGCAAGCTGCCGGTGTTTCCCGTCCCGGATGGCAGTTCGGCGGAAGACTACATTCGCCTCTCCGCCGAGCAGGGCTTGCTCGCGCGCATGACCGCGAAGGCGGCGGGCGCAACTCCTGAGGTCCCCCCGCAATATGCGGCGCGGCTCAAGCGTGAGCTGGATGTCATCTGCTCGATGGGCTTCGCCGGCTACTTCCTCATCGTTGCCGACTTCATCCGCTGGGCGCGCGCAAACGACGTGCCGGTGGGGCCGGGGCGCGGCTCGGGCGCCGGCTCGCTGGTGGCATGGGGGCTGTGGATCACCGACCTCGATCCGATCGAACATGATCTGCTGTTCGAGCGCTTCCTGAATCCCGAGCGCGTCTCCATGCCCGACTTCGACGTCGACTTCTGCATGGAAGGCCGTGATCGGGTGATCACCTATGTGTCCGATCGCTACGGCCGTGAGCGGGTGTCGCAGATCATCACGTACGGCACCATGGCGGCGAAGGCCGTGGTGCGCGACGTGGGCCGCGTGCTCGGCCATCCCTTTGGATTCGTCGACCGCATCGCCAAGCTCATTCCCAACGAACTCGGCATCACGCTCGAGCAGGCGCTGGAAAAAGAGCCGGAGCTTGCAAAGCTCAACCGCACCGACGAGGAAGTGCGCACGCTGATGGATCTGGCGCTGGCACTGGAAGGTCTCACCCGCAATGCGGGCACCCATGCCGGGGGTGTGGTCATTGCGCCGTCCGTGCTCACCGATTTCACACCGCTGTACTGTGAAGCCGGCAGCAACAGTGTCGTGACGCAGTTCGACAAGGACGACGTCGAGGCGGCGGGCCTGGTCAAGTTCGACTTCCTCGGGCTGCGCACGCTGACCATCATCGACCGCGCCGTGAAGATCATCAATGCATTGCCGGAACGCGCGGGCAAGCCCCTCGACATGACGCATCTGCCGATGGACGATCAGGCGACCTACGAACTGATGAAGACAGGGCACACGACGGCCGTGTTTCAGCTCGAATCGCGCGGCATGAAAGACCTCATCCGCCGCCTGAAGCCGGACCGCTTCGAGGATGTGGTCGCACTGGTGGCGCTGTTCCGCCCCGGTCCGTTGCAGTCCGGCATGGTCGACGATTTCATCGCGCGCAAGCACAGCACCAAGGGCGAGGCCATCGACTACCTGCATCCCTCGCTGCAGCCGGTGCTGCAGCCGACCTACGGGGTCATCCTGTACCAGGAGCAGGTGATGCAGATCGCGCAGGTGCTGTCCGGCTACACGCTGGGTGGCGCCGACCTGCTGCGTCGCGCGATGGGCAAGAAGAAGGCCGAGGAGATGGCCATGCAGCGCAGCAGTTTCGTCGATGGCGCGGTGGCCCGCGGTGTCGAAGCCAGGCAGGCCGCGTGGATCTTCGACCTGATCGAGAAATTCGCCGGGTACGGTTTCAACAAGTCGCATTCCGCCGCCTATGCGGTGCTGTCGTATCAGACCGCCTGGCTGAAACAGCATTACCCGGCAGCGTTCATGGCAGCGGTGATGTCGGCCGACCTCGACGACACCGACAAGGTGGTGACGCTGGTCGATGAATGCACGCGCATGGGCCTGTCCGTGCTGCCACCGGACCTCAACACCTCTGGATACGACTTCACTGCCGCGGGCGACCGCGTGATCCGCTACGGTCTGGGGGCAGTGCGCGGCGTTGGCGCGCAGGCAGTGGACGCGCTGGTACAGGAGCGCGCACGCGGTGGGCCGTTCGCAAGCCTGACGGAACTGTGCCAGCGCATCGACCTCAGTCGCGTGAATCGCCGGCTGCTCGAAGCACTCATCCGCGCCGGCAGCATGGATACGCTGGGCGTCAATCGCGCCACGCTGTTGGCGTCACTCGACGTCGCGCTGCTGGGCGGAGAGCAGTCCACGCGCGACAATGCGGCCGGTCAGGATGACCTCTTCGGTGGAGGCGCCGCGGTGGCGATCAAGCCAGCGCAATTGCCGGAATGGCCAGAGAGCCAGCGCCTGGCAGGCGAGCGCGAGACGCTGGGCCTGTTTCTAACGGGCCATCCCATCCAGCGTTTCGAAGCCGATCTGCAGCGCCTCGTGAGCGGCCGGCTCGTGGACCTTGTGAGCGAGCGCCCACCGGCGGCAGGCGAAGGGCCGCGATTTGGAGGTGGGCGCCAGGTCAGTGCGGCGGGGCTGATCTACGAACTGCGCAAGCGCAATGGTCGAACCAGTTTCATTCTCGATGATCGCACTGGTCGCATCGAAGTGACGCTGTTCGAAGAGCAGGCGATCCAGTACCGCGACATCCTGGTCAGGGACGCGCTGATCCTGGTGGAAGGCAAGCTGCGTTTCGACGACTTCAGCAATGCCTGGCGCATTGCCGGCAAGACCATCACGCTGCTGGACTCGCTGCGCGAGAAACAGGCGCGGCGTCTCGTGCTGCGCTGGCCGGAAGCCGGGCACGGCGCAAACGGTGCGTTCATCACCCGGCTGCAGTCCGTGCTGCGGGCCTCATCGCCGGGCCCGTGCGAAGTGCTCGTCCGCTACCGGGGCGAACAGGCGCGCTGCACCCTGGCGCTGGGCGCGGACTGGGCCATCCGGCCCACGCCCACCCTGATCGACGAACTGGAAACGCTGGTGGGTCGCGAGGGCCTGCAGCTCCTTTACGACCTCCCAGCCGGGGTCGCGGGCGCTGGCTTGCACAGCACCACCACCGCCCACTAACCTTCCGCCACTTTCCATTACCGCAAGGTAACCAAAGACCAATGGCCGTCAGTTTTCTGGAATTTGAGCAGCCGATCGCCGAACTGGAAGCGAAGATCGAGGAGTTGGGGCATGTCACCTCCGACGCCAAGGTCAATATCGCGGAAGAGATCGCGCGGCTGCAGAAGAAGCTGCGGCAGCTCACGACCACCATCTTCGCGTCGCTGACGCCGTGGCAGATCACGCAGCTGGCGCGGCATCCGCGCCGCCCCTACACGCTCGACTACATCAACATGCTGTGCACGGATTTCACCGAGCTGCACGGTGACCGGATGTTTGGTGACGACCTGGCGATCGTGGGCGGGGTTGCACGCCTGGACGGGCGTCCCGTGATGGTCATCGGCCAGCAGAAGGGTCGTGACACGAAAGAGCGGGTGCGCCGCAATTACGGCATGCCCAAGCCCGAGGGCTATCGCAAGGCGCTGCGGCTGATGCACACCGCCCAGCGCTTCGGCATGCCGGTAGTCACCTTCATCGATACGCCTGGCGCCTACCCTGGCATCAGCAGCGAGGAGCGCGGCCAGAGCGAGGCCATCGCCCGCAACCTGTTCGAGATGGCGACGCTCGAGGTGCCCATCGTCAGCGTGGTGATCGGCGAGGGCGGTTCCGGTGGCGCCCTGGCCATCGGTGTCTGCGACCGGCTGGTGATGCTGCAGTACGCGGTGTACTCGGTGATCTCGCCCGAGGGCTGCGCGTCCATCCTGTGGAAGAGCGCCGACAAGAAAGAGGCGGCCGCAGACGCCATGGGAATCACGGCCGAGCGCCTGCAGGCACTGAAACTCGTGGATGAAGTCCTGACCGAACCGCTGGGTGGCGCGCATCGCGATCCGGAGACGATGGGGCAGGGCGTGAAGGCGGCGCTGCTGCGCCACCTCGAAGTGCTGTGCGCGCTGCCTGCCGAGAAACTGGTCGCCGAGCGCCAGCAGCGGCTGGCGGCCTTCGGAATATTCTCGGAGAACAAGGTCTGACGGACCGGCAGCGGACCCTTGCTGTTGCAGCTGCCGTCCCGGCGCGGGAACTGTCGCCCGACAGCATCCTGCTCACACTCCAGCAGCTTGCCGGACGCGAGCGCGAGCCATTGCGCTGCGCGGTGGCCTGGTCGGGCGGGCTCGATTCCACGGTGCTGCTGCATGCCCTGCTGCCGGCCACACAGCGCAGGCGTCCGGCGCTGCGGCTGCGCGCCCTGCATGTCGATCACGGACTGCAGGCCGCCGCGGCCACCTTCCGCAATTTCTGCCGCGCTACCGCGCGTCGCTGGCGCGTACCGCTGACCACGATCACCCTGAACATGGCGCTGCCGCACGGTGCATCCGTGGAAGCGGAGGCACGCACGGCGCGCTATGCCGCACTGGCCAGCGCGCTGCGGCCCGGTGAACTGCTCGTGACGGCGCAGCATGCAGACGATCAGCTCGAAACCTTGCTGCTCGCGCTGCTGCGTGGTGCAGGCCCCGCAGGCCTGGCGGCGATGCCTGCGGCGGCACCCTTCGGCAGTTCGCAGTTGCTGCGCCCGTTGCTGGGCCACGAGCGGCGCGACATTGCAGCCTACGCCGCGGCGCATGCACTCGCGTGGGTGGATGACCCGAGCAACGCGCAGCAGCGATTCGACCGCAACTACCTGCGCGCTGCAGTGTTGCCGGCCCTGCGCGCCCGCTGGCCCGCCATGACCACGACCTTCAGCCGCAGCGCCCGGCATTGCGCAATAGCGGATGCCACCCTTGCGCAACTGGCGCAGCGTGACCTTGCAACCGCAGCGGACGGCGCTGATCTCGAAATTGCTGTGCTGCGCCGCTGGACGCCGGCGCGTCAGGCAGCGGTACTGCGCGCATGGATCGCAGGGCGGGGTCTGCGGGAACCTGAACAACGCCATATCACGCAGATTGGACAACTCATGCAGGCCAGGGCAGATGCGCAACCGCAGCTGAACCTGCCTGGCCTGATGTTGCGCCGCTTCGACGGACGACTCGTGCTGGAGCAGCCAGCGGGGACCACTGCCCCGCGCGCGTCACCTGCGATGCAACGCTGGGCGTGGCGCACCGGACCACTCGAGGTTGGCAATGGGCGGCTCGAAATCCGGCCTGACGTGAATGGTGATCTCGATCTTGCGCGTCTGGGCGCGCGTCTCGACGTGCAGTTCCCGCCGGCGCCCGGCGGTCGCAGCCTGCGCAAGCTGCTGCAGGAACTGGCTGTCCCGCAATGGCAGCGGTCCCGGCTGCCGCTGGTGTTTGCCCGTGGCAAGAACGGCCAGCGTGGTGCGCTGCTCGCCGTGGCTGATCTGTGGCTTGCACAGGCTGTTCAATGCACAGATGCCAGCGTCAGGCGCGGGCGAATTTTCTGGCGGGACCTGAGCTGATTTGATAGCCTGTTCGCCCGTCGTAGCCGTACTTGCGCGAGCGAGTCGGCCCCCCAATCAATTCCCGGCGGTGCACTTCCCATGACCCGTTTCGTATTCGTCACCGGTGGCGTCGTTTCTTCATTGGGAAAGGGCATCGCAGCGGCTTCGCTCGGTGCAATCCTGGAAGCGCGCGGCCTGAAGATCTCGATGGTGAAGCTCGATCCCTACATCAACGTGGACCCGGGCACGATGAGCCCGTTCCAGCACGGTGAGGTTTATGTCACCAACGATGGCACCGAGTCGGATCTCGACCTTGGCCACTACGAACGCTTCGTGCGCACGACCACCGGCCGCCACAGCAATTTCACCACTGGCCGCATCTACGAGCGGGTGATCGCCCGCGAGCGCCGCGGCGATTATCTCGGCGCCACCGTGCAGGTCATTCCGCATATCACCGACGAGATCAAGCGCAGCATCAAGCTCGGCGCCGGCGATGCCGACGTCTGCATGGTGGAGATCGGCGGCACCGTGGGCGACATCGAGTCACTGCCGTTCCTGGAAGCCATCCGCCAGATGGGCGTGGAGCTGGGGCGCGACAGCTGCATTTACATGCACCTGACGCTGGTGCCGATCGTCAGCGGCAACGAGATCAAGACCAAGCCCACGCAGCATTCGGTGAAGGAACTGCGCGGCATCGGCATCCAGCCCGACATCCTGCTGTGCCGCTGCAAGGACACCATCCCCGACGAGCAGCGCCGCAAGATCGCGCTGTTCACCAACGTGGAAGAGCGCGCGGTGTTCAGCGCGATCGACGCCGATGACATCTACAAGATCCAGATGCTGCTGCATGAGCAGGGGCTGGACGAGATCGTGGTCAAGCGCCTCGGGCTGAACGTGCCGCCGGCCGATCTCACCGCCTGGCAGCAGGTGGTGCAGGCCAAGGCGCACCCCGATGCGGTGGTCGATATCGCGATGGTGGGCAAGTACGTGCAGATGCGCGATTCCTACATCTCGCTGAACGAATCCCTGACGCATGCGGGCATCAAGTCACGCACCCGCGTAAATGTGCATTTCATCGAATCGACGGACATCGAGCTGCGCGGCACCGATTGCCTGGAAGGCATGGATGCCGTGCTGGTGCCGGGGGGTTTCGGCGAGCGCGGCATCGAAGGCAAGATCCAGGCCGTGCGTTTCGCCCGCGAGAAGAAGATTCCGTACCTGGGCATCTGCCTTGGCATGCAGGTCGCGGTGATCGAGTTCGGTCGCAATGTGCTGGGTCTCGCCGGCGCACACAGCACCGAGTTCGACCGCAGCACCGCGCATCCGGTCATCGCCATGATCACCGAGTGGCAGGACCAGGCACTGGGCGCGCAGCAGCGCACGGAAGGATCCGCCCTCGGCGGCACCATGCGCCTGGGCGCGCAGGATGTGGAGCTCGGCGAAGGCACGGTGGCGCGGCAGCTGTATGGCTCGGATCTCATCCGCGAGCGCCATCGCCATCGCTACGAGTTCAACAACAACTATCTGGAGCAGTACCGCAAGGCGGGACTCAAGTTTTCCGGCTTCTCGCGTGACGGACTGGTGGAGATCATCGAACTGCCTGAACATCCGTGGTTCGTCGCCACGCAGTTCCATCCGGAGTTCACCTCCAACCCACGCGACGGGCATCCGCTGTTCACCGGTTTCATCAAGGCGGCGCGCAACGCGCGCGCAGCGCAACTGCCGGCCGTTGCCAGCCTGTGACCCCGGGCAAGCGCGGCAATGGCAGGCACAGGGGCCGCAACGCCCCATGAAGCTCGCCGGAACCGTGATTGGCAACTCCGCACCGCTGCTGCTGATTGCGGGCCCGTGTGTCATCGAAAGCCAGACGCTGGTTGAGCATGTCGCAGGCTACCTGCAGGAACTGACGCAGCGCCTTGGCATGCCCTTTGTGTTCAAGGCATCGTTCGACAAGGCGAATCGTTCCGCTGCCGGCAGCTTTCGCGGACCCGGCATGGAACAGGGCCTCGCCATCCTCGAGGGGGTGCGCCGCAAGTTTTCCGTGCCCGTGCTCACCGATGTGCATGAAGACACTCCCATCGCGGAAGTCGCAGCGGTGGTCGATGTGCTGCAGACGCCGGCCTTCCTGTGCCGGCAGACCAACTACATCCAGAACGTCGCCCGTGCCGGCAAGCCGGTCAACATCAAGAAGGGCCAGTTCCTCTCACCCTGGGAAATGGGCAATGTAGTGGCCAAGGCCCGCGCGGTCGGCAATGACAACATCATGGTGTGCGAACGCGGCTTCAGTTTCGGCTACAACAACCTGGTGGCTGACATGCGGTCGCTGCCGGTCCTGCGCTCTAC
>JBDSGY010000351.1:0-3849 GCA_039918755.1 Steroidobacteraceae bacterium | reverse complement strand
GCGAAGGCATACATGATGTTCGGCACGATCAGGCCGAGTCCCGCGCAGTGGCACAAGGCGCATACGGCACTGTTCGGGCCGCTGCTTTGTGAGACCTGCGGTTAGCACAGGCGATGGGCCACGGTGTTTCCGCTCTCGAAAGTCCGGTTGCTCAGCGACTATGGCGGGCAATTCGTGCTGAGTGTGATGTGCCTCAACCCGGATTGCGGGCATGAGAGGCCGGTGCCTGCGCCGGTGCTCGCGCGCAGCGCAGGCGGTGATGCGCGCGTAGCTGATTTGGTGCGAAGGCTGCGCTGCTCCCGGTGTCGCGGACGCAAGGTGGACGTTTCGATAGCAGGGATTCCGCGGTGAGTGCGCGTCAGCGGTGCCGGACGCGTTCCTTCTGACTCAATGGCCCACTCATGCGCAGTGCCGACGGCGTGGTCCCGAACATGGCCCGGGAGGTTCTGGAAAGATGCGCCGAATCAGCAAAGCCTGCAGCGTGCGCGGCCTCGGAGAGTGACTGGCCCTGCATGAGCAGGCTCCACACTTGCAGCAACCGGCGCCACAGCACATAGGTCCGCAGCGGCATGCCGGTTTCTTCTACGAACAAGTGCCTGAATCGGCCCGGCGAGAGGTGCGCGACTTTCGCGACAGCCGGCAGGGTGATCGCGGTTTCGATCCGCTGGCGGATGTAGTCAATCGCGGCGAGCACCCGGGGATCCGACGGCGACCGCGTTGCCGTGTCAGTCAGCTCGTGGACAAACTCCCGGCACACCTTTTCCACCGCATCACGGCTCTGTTCGATTCGCCAGGCGTGCTCGAGCCGTTTTGAAATGGGTTCGATGACGGATGCCGGCACGAGTTCCAGCAAGCCGTCCATCCGTCCGGAAAGAACCTTCCCTTCCGGTGTTTCGGGCTCCACGAACAGCACACCGCTCCATTCACAATCCGTCACGTCGATGGTGTGACGTGCCCGCGAGGGGATGATCGCACCGGCGCAGGACTGCCATCCCTCGCCCGCCAGCTGCACGCGCAGCCCGTGTGGCTGTCCGAACGCGATCTGGATGGAGTAATGCGCGTGCGGCGCAATGCTGCCGCTTCCCTCTCCAATCAGGAGGCAGCCGCCGTTCCAGGCCACGAAGTCCCCATGGTATTGCCCGACTTCTCCCCGCATGTGAGCCCCTTCGTTCAAGTGCCGCAGGGCAAGCGAAAGTTAGATTAGCTCCGCCCTGCAACCACACCTTATGGAGTTATCTCATGAACGAACGAATTGAATCGAACTGTGCCTGCCAGAACTGCCCGGGTGAGGGCTGCAACTGCGGATGCCAGACTGCCGCCGCTGCCGCCGCCACCTGCGCCTGTGGTTCCGAATGCCAGTGCGGAACGGATTGCGCCTGCAATAGCACCGCCACTGCATGAAGGAGCGCCCCCCGGCCGGTGCATTCGGCCGGGGGATTCCACTGCAATCAAGAATGTCGTCAGGCGTTTGTCCCCGGATCGAAGATCGACTCGATCGGCTGCTTGAAGACCGCAGCGATCTTGAATGCCAGGGGCAGACTCGGATCGTACTTGCCGGTCTCGATGATGCCTTCGAGCTGCACCTTGCGCGTGAACTCATCTACTTCGCGAAGGAAACGGAGCAGCGCCCGGACCGTAAAGACGCCCACGACGGGTAACTTAACCATGTGTCAAGGACGCTATATTTGTTGACGCGCGCCGTGACCGGCGTCCGGCCCTGTGTGTTCGACGTAGGCCACGCCGGTGGCGTTGCGCTCGAAGTCTTCCCGGGTCAGTGCGCGATTGATGCCGAAGGCGGCATTGGCTCCTTCCGCCGCGGCCACAATTGAAAGCTGCACGTTGCGCGTGATATTGCCCGCGACGTACACACCCGGCACGCTGGTCGCCTCGTACTGGCCGCAGATGACGCCGCCATGCCGGTTGAATCTGCAGCCCAGCTGCTCCGTCAGATGGGACTGCCCGCGACTGGGGGTGTCGAAGAACAGCACTTCACGCTCGACGCGGGTCCCGTCCCGGAACACCACTGCGGATAATTTGCCGTGGTCGTGTTCGAGCCGCGACAGCCTTTCTTCCGCAATGCGGATGCCGTTGGCCATCAGCCCGCGCGTTTCCTCGGTGGTGAAGCCGGAAGGACCGTCGGTACACAGCAGGATGTCCTGGGTCCAACTGCGAACAGCCCGCGCCATTTCCAGGCCCCGCTTCTGGCGCCCATATACCGCAGTCGGCTGCCCGCGCACTTCCCAACCGTCGCAGTAAGGACACTGGAAGACACTGATGCCGAACGCCGCGGCCAGACCTTCGATCTCGGGAAGCTGATCCATCACGCCCGTGGCGATCAGCAGCTTTCTGGCGCGGACAGTCTCGTTCCCCAGCTGCACGATGAAGCCATTGCCATCGCGTTTCGCGAAAGTCACTTCTCCACGCCAGAGCGAGACTGCAGGATAACGCTCCAGCTCCTGGATCGCGGCCCGCCGGAACTCGTCGGGCGGCACGCCGTCGCGCGTCGTGAAGCCGTGCATCGCCTTCGATGCCCAACTTCGTGGCGTGCCGCGGTCGCACACGAGCACCGTGCGGCAACACCGCCCCAGGATCAGCGCAGCACTCAACCCGGCTGGGCCCGCACCAACCACCACCACGTCGCGGTTCATTGCCTCAGAACCTGGCAACGGAGTTTGCTCGAATCAGGATGGCCTCCTGGCAGAACCGTCGTTCCAGTTCCTGCCGATGCGACTTCCACCAGCGACGCGACAGCCGCGCGCTCATGACTTCATAGACGATGAGCTGATCGCGCTGCGTCCCGCCTGCCTTTTTCCAGAAGCCCTACGCGGGTTGATGCACATAGGCCGTGAGGCCGCCGAACCGCGCCGTCAGCTCCTTCCCTGCCTGCCGGAACGTGGACTCCGGAATCCTGCGACCCGCATTGTCATAGAGCGGGAGCAGTATCTGGATCAGATACATCGCTGCGACCCCAGGAAGTTGCATCTGAAGGTTCCCGCATTTTCGGCACGGAAGAAATCGCCGAACGCACCTCCAGGTTGAAGGAACGTTCCTACAAACTGGCTTGCAGGCAATACCCTTATCATGGCCATCGCATGACCGGCACTTCCGATCCATTCAACCTCGAGCGCTTCGTCCAGGCGCAGGCCATCAACTACGACATGGCGCTGGCTGAACTGCGGGCCGGGACCAAGCGCACGCACTGGAGCTGGTACGTGCTGCCTCAACTCAAGGGTCTGGGCACCAGCCGGATGTCCATCGTCTATGCGATCTCCGGACTTGCTGAAGCACGCGCCTACCTTGATCACCCTCTATTGGGGAGGCGGCTGCGGCAATGCGTGGCGGCGATCGAGAGCCATGCCGATCGCACGGCGCAGCAGATCCTTGGCGAAGTGGATGCGAAGAAGTACCACTCGTGCCTGACGCTGTTCGACCGCGTTCGCGGCGATGACGAGATATTCCACAGGGCACTGCGCCAGCACTTCGGGGGCGAGGTGGATTCCCGGACCGTGGATCTGTTGTCACGTCCGTAGACGCAACGCCGCTGCTATTTGCCGGCCATCAGTTTATCCGCAACCGCGCGATACGCAGGCAGCGACAGCGGATCGATATTGGCGTTGCCGGCCAGCGGATGGGATGCGAAGCGCGCAATCACCATCTCGGCCTTCGGGTCGATGTATATCGCCTGGCCGTGGATGCCGCGCGCCATGTATGCGCCGTGATCATCATGCGACACCCACCAGAAGTCGTGATAGCTCCAGCCCGGCAGCGTGGGATACCCGCCGGCGACGAACGCCTTGCGATCGCCGCCAGCGCGGATGGTCGCCATGGCTTCCAAGGGCACTACCTGCC
>JBDSGY010000350.1:0-6214 GCA_039918755.1 Steroidobacteraceae bacterium | reverse complement strand
AACCGCGTCGGTCCGCTATCGCCGCTCAATTCCGCACTGGTCGTTGACTCGCGCAGCCAGCAGCTGCTCCAGAATCAGACTCTGGGCCGTACGCGTAACCTTGCAGCATTTGGCATGTTTGAGATGCCGCTGGACCCGCGTTCGCGCGCCCGCCTGGAATTGCGCGTCGCACGCGATTTCCAGCGTCTGCAGCCTCGTTATGCGAACTTCCTGCCGGCAACGGTTGCGTATCCTCCCGCGCTGAACTTCACCGAGGTCACGCCCCGGTTTTCGATCGATCATCGCCTGGGCGACGCCTGGTATGGATACGCATCGATTGCCCGGGGCGCCCGATCCGGCGGCATCAACACGCAGCCAGCCCTCGACGCAGGCGAACAGGGATTCGATCCGGAATACAACTGGACGTCAGAAATTTCATTGCGCTATCGCGGTGAAACCGTCATTCAGGCCTGGCAGGCCACTGTTTATCGGATCGACTGGCACAACACGCAAATCCTGGGCGTTGCGACCACACCCGGCATTAGCACACTGGTCACGCGCAATACGGCCGGCCTCACTACCCACGGCGTCGAAACGCGATTGCAGCTGCGAATGGGCAGTGTATGGAGCAGCGTGATCGCGTTCAGCTGGACCGATCCGCGATTCAATTCCGGCAGCGATGACCCCGGTTCCCGCGTGTTCTGTGGACTTGCTGTGCAGCCACCCGCTTCGACTTTCTGCGCCTATGGTCCGCCGCGTACGGATTCCAATGGCAGTCTGCAGCGCGTGCCCTATCTCGACGGCAACCAGGGTGCACGCACACCGCACATCAGCTGGAACCTTGCCCTGCGGGCACGACCGGTCACCCTTGCAGACAACTGGCAGCTGGGAGGTGAAGCCGCATTCGGCTGGCAGGGCAATGTCTACGAACGACCGATCAACGGCGCGTACTATGGTGCACGCGGTCTTCTCAGCACCAGGATCTCCCTCGGGCGCGGCGCATGGCGCGCAGAACTCTGGGGCACCAATCTCACCAACGACAGATATGTGCGCGCAGCCGCCAGCCGCGGCGGCCCGTTCTATCCATCACTGCCGCGTCCCATCGACCTGCTGTCCAGCGAAGGCCGACGGATCGGGCTGTCACTGGAGTGGCAGCTGCAGGCCGAACCGCGCTAGACGGACAATCCTGTCTGGCTTGCCTTCCTGGCTGCTGCCCTAGCAAGCCCCATCAACCGCACCGTTGCGCGGCCATGGCTATGACCCACTGGTGGGATTCGGGGCTGCGAAAAGACCCTGCCCGGCCTGATGGCGACACGCCGCGCACGCCTGCTGACCGGCTGTCGGCGCGACGCGTTCAGTTGACACGGTGTCCAGGACCAAGCCGCTGCTTCGCGGCAAACAACGTCAGTTGCGCGACCACCGCAACGGCAGCGCCGACCAGAAACATCGCCGGTGCACCCAGCGCATCCCACAGCAGCCCTGCTGCCATGCTCGCCAGCAGCAGCGCCACGCCCGTCAGCAGGTTAAACATGCCGAAGGCTGTGCCACGCAGATCCGCCGGGGCGGTGTCGGCTATCCAGGCCGCGAACAGGCCCTGCGTGAATGCCATGTGCAGCCCCCACATGGCCACGCCAGCTGCAACACCCCACAAGCCCGGCACGATGGCCAGCACCAGGTCCGCCGCAATGAGCAGACCGATGCCAAGCGCCAGCACGTGATAGCGACCCAGCCGGTCACTGGCGACACCTGCGGGATAGGCCGCGATGGAATAGACAACGTTCATGACAACCAGCACCAGCGGCACCAGCGCGATGGGCAGGCCCACCGCCTGGGCGCGCAGCACCAGGAATGCCTCGCTGAATCGCGCGAGCGTGAACACCGTGGCCACTGCGATCACCAGCCAGCATTGCGGGCCGAGCCGCGCGAGTTCACGACGCCGCAGGGGCATGCGCGCGCTGCGCCGGATATCGGTGCGCGCCGGTTCGCGCACCGCGAATATCATCACCGCCAGTGACAGGAATGCGGGCAGCACTGCCACCCAGAAGACCGTGCGGAAGTTGTTTGCGGTCAGCCACATCAGGCCGATCGCCAGCAGTGGCCCGATGAAGGCGCCGACCGTGTCGAGCGATTGCCGCAAGCCGAAGCTGGCACCGCGCAACGGTGCCGGTGCGATATCGGCCAGCAGCGCATCGCGTGGCGCCCCGCGAATTCCCTTGCCGATGCGATCGATGAAACGCGCGGCCACCAGCCAGCCAATCGTCGGCGCCAGCGGAAAGATCGGCTTGGTGATCGCAGCCAGCCCATAGCCCAGCGCCGCCAGCAGCTTGCGCTTGCCCAGCCAGTCGGACAGCGCGCCAGAAAACACCTTGGTGACCGATGCGGTGGCCTCGGCAATGCCTTCGATGGCACCCACGGTGGTAGCCGACGCCCCCAGCACCGTGACCAGGTACACCGGCAGCAGCGCATGGATCATCTCCGAGGAGATATCCATCAGCATCGACACGAAGCCAAGGGCCCAGATGCCCGGCGGTATCGCGCGCAGGGTTGAGCGATTGAAAAGTGACGATGTGGCTTTCACGGCGCGGGCTCGATCATTGCCAGCGATTGTAGGCCGCAACGCAAAACGGCCCGCACAGTTTCCCGTGCGGGCCGCTGGTTCCAGCTCAACTACGAACGCTTAGGCGATCGAAAAACCCTGGCGGGTGATCGGCATGGTGCGGATACGCTCCTTGGTGGCAGCGTAGATCGCGTTGCAGATCGCGGGACCGGCCGGCGGGAACGCCGGCTCGCCCACGCCCGTTGGCGGGAAGTTCGTGTCGAGGAAGTGCACATCGACCTGCGGCGCCACCGGCATGCGCGCAATCTTGTAGGTGTCGAAGTTCTGTTCC
Organism: Steroidobacteraceae bacterium; assembly: GCA_039918755.1. Classification (GTDB taxonomy): domain Bacteria; phylum Pseudomonadota; class Gammaproteobacteria; order Steroidobacterales; family Steroidobacteraceae; genus ZC4RG30. Next base: position 3,347 of record JBDSGY010000350.1, on the reverse strand, counting down.
TTGATGCGCCCGTTCTCGATGGTGACCTCGAGGGCCAGTGTCGAGAGCGCATCCACCACGCATCCCTGCACCTGGTTCTCGGCACCGGACAGATTCACGATGGGGCCGATATCGCCCACCACCGTCATCTTGTGCAGCGTTACCTTCTTCTTCTTGTCCACGCTCACTTCCGCTACTTCCGCGAAGTGACCCTGGTGCGAGAAGTGGAATGCCAGACCATGGAAGTGACCCTTGGGCAGCGGCTTGCCATAGCCCGATCGTTCCACGGCGGCCAGGATGACGGCCTTGGCGCGATCCGGATTCAATCCGCCACCGCCGAAGCCGCCACCGGCCCCTGCTGCTGCGGGCGGTGGCGCCTGCTTCTGGCCAAATACCTCGATCAGGAATTCGGCGTGGTCACGCTTGGCAGCCACAGACAGTTCGTGCATGAACGACTGCACCAGCCAGCCCGTGGTATTGGACGTGGGCGCGCGCCAGGGGCCGCAGGGCGTCTTGATCGGCATCAGCGTCTGCGTCAACCGATAGTTCGGCGTGTATTCGGCCGGGAACTCATTGGGCGAAGGCCAGCCACCACCTGCCACTGCACGCGGCGCGCGCGGTGCCTGAGGCGCGCCACCAGCAGCCGGAGCCGCAGGCGCAGACGCAGGCGCGGCGCTGTCGGTGAATGAAATGACATGCCCGGTCCAGGCCGTGAGCCGGCCTTTCTCGTCCAGGCCGGCCTTGAACGCATGGAACCCACCGGAGCGGTAGATGTCATGCGTCAGGTCGTCTTCGCGGGTCCACATCAGCTTCACCGGCACACCGCCGGCCTGCTTGGAGATGGCGGCCGCTTCGCACGCATATTCATGACTGAGACGACGACCGAAGCCGCCACCGACACGTGTCTGGTGCAGGACCGAACGCGTGGGGGCGACGCCCACCACCTTGGCAGCCAGCGTCCGTGCACCATCGGGAATCTGCACCGGCGCCCACAGCTCGAGCTTGTCGCCCTCTGGATCCTTCTGGTACCAGGCCGTGGTGTTCTGCGGCTCGAGCGGCTGATGGCCGACGAAGCCGAACGTGTAGTAAGCCTCGACGGTCTTCTTGGCACCGCTGAAGGCCGCATCGACGTCGCCAACCTTTTTCAGTTCCTGCGCGCCGGCACCCGACTTGCGGGCCACTTCGGCCTGCGCACTCAATGCCGTCCAGCTGTCCTTGGAGGCGTTGGTCTCGTCCCAGACAACCTTCAGCTTCTTCTTCGCGGAGAAGGCGGCCCACGTGTTGTTCGCCACGATGGCGACGCCGGGGATCACTTCGGCAATGCTGCCCGTGCCTTCGAGGATGAAAGCGTCCACCACGCCGGGCAGCTTGCGGATTTCGTCCAGGTTGGCCGAAACCACCTTGCCGTATACCGCCGGGCACTTCTCGAACACCGCCACCTTCATGTTGGGCAGCTGCACGTCGACACCGAACATGCCCTTGCCTGTAACGAGGCCAGGGTTGTCGAATCCGGTGGTGCGCTTGCCCATGAGCTTGAAATCCTTGCGGTCTTTCAGCTTGAGCGAGGCCACATCAGGCACAGGCAGTGCGGCGGCAGCATTGGCCAGTTCGCCATAGGTCGCGCTGCGATTGCTGCCGGCATGCTTGACGACACCTTCGGAGGTGGTGATCTCACTCTGTGGCACACCCCACTGCTGCGCAGCCGCGGCCACCAGCATGGCGCGCGCGCCGGCACCGGCCTGACGCAGCGTGGTGTACGCCGAGGGGATGGACAGCGAACCGCCGGCGAACTGCGTGCCGTAAACGGCCGAGTTGATCGGCGCCTGTTCGATGGTTACGTCGGACCATTTTGCGTCCAGCTCTTCCGCGAGGATCACGCCGAAGGCGGTCTTGATTCCCTGCCCGATTTCCGGATTCTTCGAGACCAGCGTGACCTTGCCATCCGGCGCAATGCGCACATAGGCGCTGGGATTGAAAGCCGGCCCCGGCGGGCCAGCCGGACGTGCCGGCGCGGCGCCCGCTGCCGCCTGCGCTTCGGCCTTTTCGGACATGCCGAAGCCGAATGCCAGGATCAGGCCACCGCCCGCACCGGCGGAGACCTTCATGAAGCTGCGGCGCGACACCGGCCCGGCCAGCGGATTCATGGACTCGCGCTCCAGCTTTTCCATCTGAGCGATCTGCTCGAGGATGACCGGCGGGTAGTATTCGTTCTCGGTATTCACGATGGCATTCATGAGGCGCTCCCATTCATGGCCTTGGCAGCGGACTTGATGGCAGTGCGGATGCGGATGTACGTGCCGCAGCGGCAGATGTTGCCCGCCATGAAGGTGTCGATGTCGGCATCGGTGGGATTCGGCTTCTGGCGCAGCAGCGCGGTGGCGCTCATGATCTGGCCAGCCTGGCAGTAGCCGCACTGTGGCACGTCGTGATCGATCCACGCCTTTTGCACCGCAGTGAGCACGCCGTTCTGCGCCAGACCTTCGATGGTGGTGATCTTGGTCCCCACTGCACCGACGGCAGGGAACTGACAGGAACGTGTTGCCGTGCCGTTCACGTGCACGGTGCACGCGCCGCACTGGGCAAGGCCGCAGCCAAACTTGGTGCCGACCAGTTTGAGTTCATCGCGCAGCACCCAAAGCAGGGGCTGATCGTCAGCGACCTCCACTTCGTGATCCGTGCCATTAACATTCAGTTTTACTTTGGCCATGGTGCCCCGCATCCGGATGGATGATTAATAGTGTTATGCCCCGAGAAGCCGGCCGAGCATAACTGTCTGGTATGACAGCTTCAACGCCGCTTCAGTTCGAAGCACCTGTGAATGCGCGGATTGCCCTGGAAATCAAAGGGCAAAGTCGGCGCGGAGATGTCCGCTATGCGGAATTCTTCGGATATAGCGCTGTCGAGCTCGAAGCGCTGCGCATTGGTGGAAAAGATCAGGATGCCGTCCTTCGCCAGTATCCGCATGCAATGGCCGATGAGTGCGGCATGGTCGCGCTGCGTGTCGAGGACGTCCTGCATGCGGGCTGAATTCGAAAATGTCGGTGGATCCAGGAAAATCAGATCCCAGGTCGGCGAAGTGGGCTGATCCGCGAGCCACCGCACCGCATCAGCCTGCAGCAGTAAATGCTGCGGGCCCTGCAGCTGGTTCTGCGCCAGGTTTTCGGCGGCCCAGTCCAGATACGTGCGCGACATATCCACGCTCAGTGTCGACACCGCGCCGCGTGCTGCCGCATGCAAGGTTGCGACGCCCGTATAGCAGAAGAGATTCAGGAACCGCTTGCCGCCCGCATGCCTGCCAATTAGCTGCCTCGTCAGTCGATGGTCGAGGAACAGCCCCGTATCCAGGTAATCGTCGAGATTCACGCGCA
>JBDSGY010000349.1:0-2883 GCA_039918755.1 Steroidobacteraceae bacterium | reverse complement strand
GCTGGCGTTGATTCTGGGTGACAACGAACTGGAGCGCGGCGCGGCCTCGCTCAAGCCATTGCGGCTGGACGGCGAGCAGGGGGAGTGTACCCTCGCGGAACTACCGGCCCGCATTCCGGCCATACTGAACACGCTTTGAAGGGGTAGCTGACAGTGGATCTGCTTTCGGAAGATGAACAGTGGGAAGCGCTGAAGCGCTGGATACGCACCAACGCCCTGTCGGTGCTGGTCATGGTGGCGGTGGCGCTGCTGGCATTTTTCGGCTGGAAGTGGTGGCAGGGCCGTGAAGATCAGCAGGCGCTGGCCGCCAACGCGGTCTACGACAGGATCCTGACCAGCTTCGACGCCAACAAGACGGACGAAGCCATCTCGACCATCGAAGTGCTGCGCACGTCCTACCCGAAGTCACCCTACGTGTCCGCGGCCGACCTGGCCGCCGCTCGCGTCTTCGTCGGCCGCAATGAACTGGACAAAGCCGCGCAGCGGCTCGAGCGCGTGGCGAATGAAGCCACTGACAAGCAGCTGCGCCCCATTGCGCGGCTCCGCCTCGTGCGTGTGCTGGTTGCGCAGGGCCAGTACGACAAGGCCCTGACCACGCTGGGCACTGCCGACATGGGTCCACATCAGGCGGCCTACCTTGAAGTGCACGGCGACATCCTTCTGGCCAAAGGCGACAAGGCAGGTGCTTTGAAGCAATACGAAGCCGCGCGCAAGCTGACTCCGGATGTGGCCAACGTCGAGGGCGTCGGCCAGTTGCTTGACCTGAAGATCGGCGATCTGCGCAGCAGCATCAGTGAAGCTGCACCAAAGGCGGCGGCACCATGAGGAGTTTTCGCAATCGGATCCGCGCTGCGGCATTGCTCGCAGGGCTGACGTTGCTGATCGGCTGCAACAGCAAGAAGGACGTGGAGCCGCCCGCCGAGCTCACGGACTTCCGCAGCACCGCCAAGGTCGAGAAGCTCTGGACTGCGAATGCGGGCGACGGTGCGCCGAGGCTGCGGCTGGGTCTCGCCGTTGCCACGGATGGCACTGCCGTCTTTGCCGCGGATCATGATGGCGAGGTCGTGGCGTTCAGCCTGGCCAATGGCAAGCGGCTGTGGCAGACGAAAACGAAACTGCCGCTGACCGGTGGTCCGGGAGTAGGCGAGGGCCTCGTGGTCGCAGGCGCAAGCCACGGCGACATCGTGGCACTGGATGCCGCCACCGGCGCGCAGAAATGGAAGTCGCACATCAACAGCGAAATCCTCGCTGCGCCAGCCATCGGCCACGGCACCGTGCTGGTGCGCACGGTCGACGGCCGCGTGGCCGCGCTGCGCATCGCCGACGGCACGCAGATCTGGAGTGCCGAGCAGACGGTGCCAAGGCTCACGCTGCGCGGCACGGCCCGGCCCATCATCGCCGGCGACCTCGCCGTCAGCGGCTTCGACAATGGGCGTGTCGCGGCGATGGCGCTGGCCGATGGCGCCTCTGCCTGGGATGTCAGCATCGCACCGCCAGCCGGCCGCACCGAGCTTGAGCGCATGGTCGATATCGACTCGGCCGTGAAGGCCGTCGACAATGACATCTACGTGGTCACGTTCCAGGGCAAGGCCGCGCGCATCGATCGCGATTCCGGCCAGGTGCAGTGGTCGCGCGATATTTCCAGCTACACCGGCCTCGACACCGATGAAGACGGACTCTACGTCACCACCGCCGAAGGCACGATCGTGAAGATCGGTCGGCGCACCGGCGTCGAGCTCTGGAAGCAGGATGTGCTCAGCCGCCGCCGACTGTCGCCACCGGTGGTCGTCGGCACGCTGGTCGCCACGGCCGACATGGACGGCTATGTGCACTTCTTCGACGCCAGCACCGGCGAGCTGGCTGCCCGCGTGCGGGGCGTCGGAGATCGCGTTCGCGCAGCGCCGGTGGTCAGTGGCGATGTGATCGTCGTCATGGACGATGAGGGCAAGATGGCTGCGCTGCGCGTGGTGTCGACCACGCCTGCGCCGCCGCCGGCCGTGCCAGCACCGGCGCCCGCTGCCGCGCCAGCACCCGCTGCCGACAAGAACTGACCGCCAGCGCCTCTTCAACGGATACAAGCCCATGCTGCCGATCGTAGCCCTGGTGGGTCGGCCCAACGTCGGCAAGTCCACCCTCTTCAACACGCTGACTGGCACGCATGACGCCATCGTGGCGGACGTGCCCGGTGTCACGCGCGATCGACAGTATGGTTTCAGCCGCGCGGACGAAGTGCCCTGCGTGGTCGTCGACACGGGCGGCGTGGTGGCGAACCCGAGCAGCAATGTCGAATCGCAGATGCGCATCCAGACCGAGCGCGCCATCGCCGAGGCGGACCGCCTGGTGCTGGTGGTGGACGGCCGCGCCGGACTGACCAAGGACGATCACGAAGTCGCGCGTCTGCTGCGCCGGTCCGGCAAGCATGTGGTGCTGGCCGTGAACAAGGCCGAAGGCATGGATGCTGGCGTGATCTCGGCCGACTTCCATCGACTTGGCCTCGGCGCACCATTCCCGATTGCAGCCGTGAACGGTCAGGGCTGTGTCTCGCTGCTGCGTCATGTGCTTGACGGCCTCGAGGCAGCCGAAAGCGAGGCCGGCCAGAACGACGATTCGATCCGCATCGCGGTGATCGGGCGTCCGAATGTCGGCAAGTCCACATTGATCAATCGCCTGGTCGGCGAAGAGCGCGTCATCGCCACGGACATGCCTGGCACCACGCGAGACAGTGTCTTCGTGCCGTTCGAGCGCGATGGGCGCCAGTTCACGCTGATCGATACCGCCGGCGTGCGGCGACGCGCGCGCATCGAGGATGCCGTGGAACGCGCCAGTGTCGCGCGCACGCTGCAGGCCATCGAAGCAGCGCACGTCGTGGTGCTGGTGCTTGAT
>JBDSGY010000348.1:0-12093 GCA_039918755.1 Steroidobacteraceae bacterium | reverse complement strand
TACCACCTTGACGCCCACCATCGTCACCCGCGACGGAAAGCCCTTTCTGGCTGTCGGCACGCCGGGCGGCGACAGCCAGGATCAGCACATTGCGCAGACGCTGCTCAATATCATCCTGGGCAAGCACAACATCCAGCAGGCGCTTGAATCCCCGCGCGTCGAGTCATTGCATTTCCACCAGTCATTCGACGACAAGCGCGATGTCCCGGGGGGAGTGGAGACGGAACAACGCATACCCGGGGCGACCATCAGTGCGCTGATGGGCCGTGGACACCGCGTTGAACTGGTCGGCAGCTTCGGCGCCGGCACCTCGGGTGTCGCCGTCGGTGTGGATGGCAGATTCGGGACCTTGCGTGGCGGCGCCGATGTGCGCGGGGAGCGCCAGGTGTTTGGATGGTGACCGGCGCGCTTGCTACGATGGGTGATGAAACCGGTTGCAGGCAGCACTTTCCATCCGCTGGAACGAGCCGATGACCTGCACGATGGCTACCTGAAGGCCTTCGCTGCGGGCGATTGCGATCTCGTGCTGACGCAGCAGGGTGGCGTTCCGTCCATCCTTGAAGGCATCTGCCCCCATGCTGGTCACCCGCTTGCCGGCGCACGCATCATCGGCGCAGGGTTGCGCTGTGACATGCATGGCTATGTCTTCGACGTGCACAACGGTGCCTGCACGTATTTCACCGAAGGCCCCTGTCGCGCTCTGCGTGTCTACAGACACGAGCTGAGGGGCGAAATGATCGGCGTATTGTTGTAGTGCCGGCGTGGCTCAGCGAGAATCGCTTTCTGCCCTTGGAGATTCAACGTGACTGACACGCTGCCCGACCGCCTGAGCGTTGACCCCGCCAGCCGCTTCTATGACGAGAAGCTGCTGGCCCGCAACATCGGCATCCGTTTCAACGGTGTCGAGCGCACCAATGTCGAGGAATACTGCGTCTCCGAAGGCTGGATCCGCTCGTCGGTCGGCAAGACGCTGGACCGGCGGGGCAAACCGCTGACGGTCCAGCTCAAGGGCACAGTCGAGCCCTTCTTCAAGGAATAGAAGCTTACCGCCCTGGTGTAGGCGCAGCTGCAGCCCGCGTCCGCGCTGCCTCCGCCACCGAGATCAGATAGGCCCGCAGGTCGACCGTGTCGCCCTGCTTCAGGTAGTCGCGGAACGAAGCCATCCCCCGTTCCGACAAGGTGCCTTGCAACACGATGGCGTCGAGCAGCTCCTGGCTATGCAATGCGGGCGAGCGGCGCAGATCGGGAAACGTTGAGCGTGCGGCGCCGTTGCGGCCGTGGCAGAGCTGGCACTGCGCCTCGAAAACCTGTGCACCCCGCTGGATGGCCGCTGCATCAGCGAACTGGGGCGGCGGCGAGATGGGCTGTTCGGTAAAGGCCGGCAGGTCGGGCAGCACCGTCTTGCCGCCTATCCTGAATACCAGCAGTCGCGCACCGTTCGGTGCGTAGTAGCCACCCGGCATCGGACCACCGACCGCGATGGCAACGTATTGCTGGCCGCCCAGTTCATAGCTGATGCCGCCGGCAAGCACGGCGGTCTTCGTGTCGACGCTCCACAGGCGTTTGCCGTCCGTTGCGCGGTAGGCAGTGAATTCACGCTTCGGCAGATTGCCGTGGAAAACCAGATTGCCAGCGGTCGCGAGCGCGCCGCTGGTTACCTGCACGCCACCGGCAGGGTTGACGAATTCCTCACTGCGCCACACCTCGCGCTGCGCCACGGGATCCCACGCGGCCAGCCTGCCGGTGAAGCTCTGCTTCGTGCCCGGATTGTCGACCAGGTATTTCTGGCGTGCTTCGAGCGGTCCGATCAATTGCCAGTGCGTGGTGGCGGGAATGTAGATCAGCCCGGTGGCTGGGCTGTACGACATCGACTGCCACGAGTGGGCGCCAGCGGGTCCAGGTGCAAGATTGAAGACCTTGTTGGTGACGTTGGTGCGCGCCTCTGGCACTACGTCGGGGCGGCCGGTCTGCAGGTTTACCCCAGTGGCCCAGTTCACATCCGTGAACGGCTTGGCCGACAGCAGTTTGCCGGTGGCGGCGTCGAGCACGTAGAAGAACCCGTTCTTCGACGCCTGGGTGACGACATGGCGTTTTGCTCCGTCCAACTCAAGGTCCAGCAGCATCAGCTGCTGGCCTGTGTCGTAATCCCAGGTTTCCCATGGGGTGGTCTGGTAGTGCCAGGCGTAGCTGCCATCTTTGGCATGCACGGCAACGATGGAAGTGATGAACAGGTTGTCGCCCCCGGCGGCGTCGCGCTGCACCGAATCCCACGGTGCGCCATTGCCGGTGCCGAAGATCACAAGGTCAGTGACCGGATCGTAGGTGATCGCGTCCCACACGGTGCCGCCGCCGCCGGCTTTCCACCATCCTGGCGTCTTCCATGTCGCGGCCGCCATTTCCATGGCCTTGTTCTCGAAACCCTTGGCGGGATCGCCCGGGGTAGTCCAGAACCGCCACAGCAGCTTGCCGGTGTCTGCGTCATAGGCATCGACGTAACCACGCGCGTCGAATTCGCCACCGGCCGAGCCAATGAAGATCTTGCCGTTTGCAATGCGTGGCGCGCCGGTGATCGAGTAACGCCGCTCGTCGGGCGTCGATTTGGTGGACCACACCTGCTTGCCAGTGCGTGCGTCGAGGGCAATCAGCCTGCCATCGAGCGTGCCGAAGATGATCTTGCCGTTCCATGCCGCGGCGCCGCGATTGTCCACGCCGCAGCAGATATTGATGTTCCAGGCACCCGCGACCTTTGGATCGTGCAGCCACAGCTGCCTGCCGGTCTTCGCATCGAGCGCCATCACCTTGCTCCACGGCAGGGTGAGGTAGAGGACGCCGTCGATCATCAGCGGCGTGCTCTCGATGTTCTGGTTGGTCGGCAGATTGGCGAACCACGCTAATCCAAGCTTGCCGACATTGCCGTCGTTGATCTGCTTCAGCGGACTGAAATACTGCTCGTCGTAAGTGCGGCTGTGGCTGAGCCACTGGCCGCCTTCCTTGCCCGCGTTCAGCAGGCGCTGTGCGTCGACCTTTGCGGGAGAGGCGGCCTGCGCGTGGGTGCCGACGAGCAAGGCCGCACCAAGCACGATGCGGAGCAGTTGCGGTGACGTCATGGGCTTTGCCTTTCCAGTTCTTGTTATTGAGCTTGCGCGGTGCGCGCTGCCGGGTTGCCATACACCTCGAACTGCGCGACGTCGGACCATCCACCGGGGCCATGGCCGCTGCCGGGCATCAGGTCGGCGAAGCCGATGGCCTCCACGTTCCGGAGGTCCACCTTGTCGAGCACCGTGCCCGTGGCAACCACGCGCGCGATGTCAAGCTTCATCCAGTGCACGTCGGCGAAAGCGATCTCGCTCAGGAGCCAGTCACGCGTGCTGCCTGAGGTCTGATCGCCCACAAGCCAGGTGCCATCGGCCAGTTTCACGATGGGACGGATCTGGTGATAGCCCGACATTTTCGTGTTCCAGCGGATGCGGGCGAGCCCCGAAAGGTCCACCAGCCGCGAGCGGCTGCGAAAGCTGGCAGCGCAGGGCGTGGTGCACATGCCGGTCCAGAGGTGGATGGGGTTGTTCTCATCGCCGGCAACGCCGGTAAGCAGCATCTCGCCAGCCGGCACGTGCAGTTGCAGTTCCAGGTCGCTGTTCCCGACCGAATCCGTGCCGACGGGGTGCTCTCCGCCTTTGTCGGACTGTTTCCACTCTTCACGGAAGAACAAAGGCGGGCGCAGGACTCGCGGCGGCGCGGGCGTTGCCGATGCGGATGCCGACGCGGCTGGCGCGGGCGCCTGCGCAGCCAGTGCGCTTGTGCTCAGCAGGGCAAGCGCGAAGCTTGCAGCAATGGAGTGCAGTTTCATTGTAGGCCCCTCTTTGTTCTTGTCGCGATCGAGTATCGGATGCGGCGGAGTCTGCTCATGAGCGCCATGGTATCCGCTCAGCGCGTGGCTTTCTTCCTGAACGCCAGGAACACATTACCCGCGCGCTGGCCGCCCATCAGGCCATAACCGGAGTTCAGGAACAGATAGCCGTTTGCGGCGACGATCGACGCATTGTCGATGCCGCCACCATGACCGGCTACCCCGTTGATTCCCGCATACGGACGCGCGGTGTCATAGGTCCACAGCACCTGGCCAGTCTCGTGATCGAGCGCGCGCAGGATGCCGTCGGCACCGCCTTGCACCAGGGCCCCGTCCACCAGCGTGGGCGCGCCGCTCTGGCCAATGCCTTTGCAGTTCGGAACGCGCTGCGGACGATCGCCGCTGCAATCCGGCTGCGGCTCGAACGACCACAGCACTTTGCCATCGTCAACGCGCACGGCATGGATGCCAGCGCGCTGGTTCGCGTCCACGCCGTTGGCGTCCGGGAAGAGATGAATGGGTGCGAACACGCGCGTGCCATCGAAGGCCATGCCCCAGTGGATGCCGCCGATCGGTGAGCCCTTGCCGAACTCGCGTTGCCAAACGAGCTTGCCCTGCGCATCGGGATCCAGCGCCCACAACATGCCCGACTTCTGACCAGCGAGGATGATGTCGCGGCCGTCGGCGCGCTGCCCCATCACCAGCGTTGCGCCGAAGTCATGGTCCAGCAGCCGGCCTTCGCGCGGACAGTTGAGGCCCTTTGGATTGCGCATGCACGCGGTCAGAAAGATATCGTCTGCCGTGGCCTGGAATTTCCAGCGCAGCTTGCCGGTCTTCATGTCCAGCGCGAGCACCGAGTCGGTGGTCGGCGCAGCAGGTGCCGAAGTGGCCTCGCCGGTGCCGACATAGATGAGACCACGCTTTTCATCGAGCAGTGGTGATGTCCAGATGGGTGCGCCCGACGGGCCCCACATCATCTGGCCGTCGCCACGATCGCGGATGGGCTTCGCTTCTTCCATCGTGTGGTAGGACCAGACCTTCCTGCCAGTCCTGATATCCAGTGCGAAAAACGCACCATGCGTCTTGCAGCACAGTGCGCGCTCGTCTCCACCGATGTTGATCTCGGACGCGGACAGCGGCACGAAGACACGGTTGCCGTGTATCACCGGAGTGCCGGTGGCATTCGACAGGTCGTAAAGGCCGACGGGTGTCTTCCAGATCAACTTGCCCGAGGCCGCGTCGACCAGATGAATGCGCGTGGCCACGTCGTTGAACGTGAGGACCTTGCGACCTGTGCCCGGCATCTCGCCATAGCCGATGCCCGAACGCAGCGGCACCTCGGCGCCGTACGTCCACTGGATGCAGGGCGCATCGCCTGCAATGTTCACCGCGAACAGTCTGGCGTTCTCCCCCACTGACAGGAACAAGGTGTTGCCGACGATTGCCGGCTGCGCCCGCATCGTCGTGACGCCCGGGAAGGACAGGGCCCAGGCCAGTTCCAGATCCTTGAAGTCCGCTGTGGCGAGGCCCGACTGTTCGCGCGTCAGTGCACGGTGGTTGCCTGGGCCGAAGCCGAAATGCCCGACCTTCACCTCACCTTTGGGATCGAATCGCGCGCGATCGGCCGGGCACTGCATCTTTGCGATCCAGCTCTCATCCAGCACCTGCCTGCCTGCGATGAAATCGAGCAGCGTGCCGATCTCGGCCTCTTTCATCGGGGAGGCCTGCAGCTTCATCTTTCCCTGCGTCAGCGCGTAGTGCAGCGTGCCGTGCCGCATGCCGCGCAGCGTGGCGAAGGGCACCGACTTGGTCTCGACGGGATGGTCGTGGCAGGTCGCGCAATATTTTTCGTACAGCGGCTTGCCGGGATGATTCGGGTCGGGCGGGATGTTCGGGCCGCCAAGATTCACGCTCACTGCCGGCTGCTGGGCGACCGCCACGCTCCCTGCCAGGCCAGCCACGATGCCCACGATGAGTTGCCGCATGCCGCGGCTGCGCGTAACTGTGCCCATGTCCGGCCCCCGAACTGTTCTTGTTGTCGCCGGCGCGGCGAACGGACATCTTAGTACTTCGCGCGCGACTTGAAACGATGGCTCTTCAGCGATGGAAAAGAGCCCTCCGGCGTCCCGGGGGAGAGCGGCGGAGGGCTGGCGCAGGTTCAGCTGGTAAGTATCGTCGGCCTCAGTTCCAGAACGGATAGTGACGGCGCAGCGGCTGGAATTCCGTTCTGGAGACCCAGCGGGCCACGCGCTTGCCCAGCACTTCGCCGTCTTCATTGGCGGCCCGGAAGTGCATGCCTCCGAACACGCGTGCATCCATCACGTCATCGATGAAGTCATCGATGTGGTGGTAGCGGCGCGTCAGCGTGGTAGGCACTCCACCAATCGGCACGGTGCTGACGAAAGTGAGTTCGAGACGTTTGGTATGGGCGAAGTGACGCAACACTTCCATGGTCGCGCCCGTGATGCAGCTGTGGGCAGAAGGATACTCAGGATGCGGCGGCGTCGCGGCAAGCGGCGTCCAGCCAGGATCAGCCGCCGTGTCATCGTTGCCATCAGCGTCCGCGTTACGAATGGCAGTCTGCGGCCGCCAGAAATTGAAGTGGTACTTGCCATCCCAGCAGGCAATGGCCGCGTCTGCCGCCGACACCCACAGCTGGGCCAGCAGCCGCGCGTTCTCCGGCAGGCTCAGATCCTGCGCAATCACGATCGACTTCAGGTTGTTACCCCAGAACGCGTTGGGATTCATCGTGTGGAAAAGCGCCAGTTCAGTCTCCTCCGGCGCGCGTTCCGTGCTGTTGGACTTGCCGAGCCGAGCCACTTCGTCGAGCGCTTCTGTATAGGCTTCGCTGTCCAGGTCTGGCGGGCCTTCCGGACGGAACTGCCACGGCTTCTTTAATACGAAAGGCTTCACCTTGGCCAGCCACGGCGTCACGGGCGAGGGAGGCGCCGGCGTGGCCGTAGCCTGATATACGCCGGCTCCGGTGCCATAGGCATAGGGCGCATCGACCAGGCGGCCGTCACTTGCCCGCGCGGCCATGACCTTTGAAGCGACTTCAGTGCCGATGGAAATGCCGCGTGTCTTTGCCATTCCGTCCGGAATTGCCGCCAGCGAGTTCGTGTAATCGGTGAGCAGGGCTGCGGCCTGGCTGGGAAACAGCGCGATCAGCACTTTGTAGGCTGCGGCCACGGCCGCGGCTTCCTTGGAAGCGCCCAGCGTGGGTTGCGTGGGGCGTACCAGCAGTGGTCTGTAACTGCGGTCGATGGAATTGACGGCATCGTAGATCGCAGCCTGGGTCATGGCCATCTGCAGGCCGAAGGCAGGTCGCTCCGTCGGCAGCGCCGCCACCACCGTGCGGGTCGCGATGCCGCTCCAGTCCGTGACTGCGTCGGCATGCGCGGCGCCGATGTGCAGGCCGATTGTGGCGACCAACCCGAGCTTTGGAAGGATTTGGCGCCAGCAGAGTCCCGCTGGGTGCAGGCGCTGTCGAGTGAAACTCATGTTGATTCTCCTGGAGTTGAGCATCGATACCGGCCAATGAGGGTCGGCGATGCCACGCTAGGAGCACGCGGCAAGTGCGGCGTGAAGAAGACGGTAAGCTTGCGGTAAGGTCCCGGTAAGTCGTCTGTTAGCGGGGTCTCGGCCGATACCCGAAGGCGACCGATATGCCGCGATCGACCTTGTGGGCATTGCTGCCGCGCAACGACTGCGTGTAATTCAGGCTTACGCTGTGGCGTTCAGTCGGAAACCATGCGAGACCGCCCGTGACGTTCAGGAAGCCGGCTGCAGCCAGCTGGTCGTGATACGGAAACAATGGACTTGCCGCCGGCACGGGAACGTCGATGCCGCCATGCGCCCACTGCCAAGCGCCCACCGCCTGCACTGACCACTCCGGGCTGAAGAAATAGCCAATTTCGGCATCCAGATTGCTGCGGTCGTGGCGTATGCCTACGACTTTTTCGACGAACGAATACGAGTAGCGCATCTGCACGTAGGCTCCGGGAAGCCAGTCTTCCAGCGTCTTGCCGGCGAAAAATCCCACCCAGTACTCATTCAGGCCGCGGCCTGGTGCAGCATGGCCCAGTACCGGATAGTTGTTGGTAGGAATGACGGCGGCCACGAATGGCGCAAGTGCAACAGGGTAGTCGACGGCCTGATAACGGAGTTCCAGCCGCAGGTCCGTCACGAAAACGTTGTTGTGGCCGTGGTCTACCGCCGGGCCGTGCGCGCCTGCACCGTGGAACTTCGTCTGGACCAGTGGCAGTCCGGCCACCAGCAGCCAGCGGTCGGCAGGCGCATAGCTGGCTGAAACTCCCACGGTGTCCGACTGGGTGTGCCCCACATCCAGTTCCGTGCCATCCGGCAGATAGTGCTTTTTGTTGAGCACGCTGCTGTACGACAACGTCATGCCCGTCTCTCCCTTGGGAGGGAGCCACGCCTGCGCGCTTGCCACGCAGGGTATTCCCGCGGCTATCAGTGGACAGAGCAGGCGTCGGATGCGGTGCTGCGCCCTGGCGCGCATCAGGTCAGGCGCCAGAGGGAGCCGGCTCTGCGGTGCAATTCGCTGCCAGTCCGCGCGCGCGCTGCTCGAGCACCTCGTCGACCTTGCGCAGCAGCTGCAGGCTGGTGCGCCGCGACAGACGGGTCACGCATCGTGCTGGCTGCGTGGAATCGGGAGTCGCTGAGGTGGACTTGCCAATGACCTGCAGCAGGACAGCTTTTGGCGCAGCGGCAACGGCCGCCGCGAGCCTGCGACTGTCTGTTACGTCAACCAGCAGAAGGTCGACGCTATCGGGTTGCAGCTGGCTGGGAAGGTCTTCGTAATTGTCGATCAAGAGGACATGATGGCCGGCCCGCGTCAACGCGTCAGCCAACCGCAACTCGTCGTTGGCGGACCGCAGCGAGGACTGCTGCGGAATGAAGATGGCGATCCGGCTCGGATGACGCGACGCATAGACACGCTCGAAACGCACGCCACCGCCGATGACGGACAGCTTGTCTCCGCAACCGAGAGCAACGGTGGTCAGGCCGATTCCGACGGCAGCGATCAAGGCGCGATGAAACCGCTTCATGCAGGATCTTCCCCATCTCCCTGGTCCGAACGAATGTACCCCCGGTGCGGTCCGGGCGCCAGTGCAATACTCTGACGCGAAGGAGCAGCGCACGAATATATGACAGCGAGCACGCAGGGACCGCAGCCGGCCAGGACCTATGTGGTCGGGGATCTGCAGATCGATGTGTCGCGTGCGCGTGTCATGCGCAACGGCCAGCAGCTGGCGCTGCCGCGGCTGTCATTCGACCTGCTGGTTGCCTTGATCGAGACCGCTCCCGCGGTGGTTACAACCGAGCATCTGCTTGATCGCGTCTGGCCAGGCCTGGTGGTCAACACCGAGACGGTCACCCAGCGCGTGAAGCTGTTGCGCACGGCGCTGGGCGACGATCCGCGTGCGCCGCGCTATATACAGGTGGTGCGGGGCCGCGGGTACCGGCTGGCTGCCGAGGTGAAGCGCCTCGAGGAACCAGCCAGCGTCCCGCTGGCCGAGTCCACACCCGCGAACCTGGCGGTGCCGAAACGGACAACGTGGGCACCGAAGATTGCGGTCGCGCTGGTGATTGCCGCGGGACTGGCCGGCGCCGCATTGTTCACGCGCTCGATCGAGCCGCCCCCGGTGGCACCGCCGGCCGCTGTCGAGCGATCCATCGCCGTGCTGCCTTTCAAGAATCTGGGCGCCATGCCGGATGACGCTGCGCTGGCGCTCGGCATGGCCGAAACAGTTCTGCATCAGTTGTCCAATCTCCACGATCTGGTGGTGATCGCCCGCACTTCGTCATTCGCCCTGGACACCGGGAAGCTGGATGCGGCGCGCATCGGCGAGAAACTCCGTGCCCGATACATCCTGGAGGGCAGCGTGCAGCGGATCGGCACACAGCTGCGCGTCACGGCGCAGCTGGTGGATTCCGTCTCCGGCGCGCATGTCTGGTCCCTGCAGGTCGACCGCGCCACCCGTGATGTATTTGCGGTGCAGGACGAAATCGCGATGAAAGTGGCGCAGGCAATGGAACTGAGCCTTGATGCAACAGAAAGTTCGCGGATTGCCGGCCGGGGCACGATGGATTTCGATGCGTACTTCGAGTTCCTGCAGGCACGTGACCTGCTCTCCGGAAACCGGATCGCCGATCTGCGCAATGCGCGCGAACATCTCGCGCGGGCCATTCGTCTCGATCCGGGGTTCGCGGATGCGATGGTCGAGCTGGCAGGGGCCGACCTGCGACTGGTCGAGTTCGATGTCAGCGGAGATCGGCGCGTGCGCTTTGCGGCCGCGAGAGAGCAGGCGATGGTCTCGATTGAGCGCGCGATCGCGCTGGATCCGCAAAATGGTCGCGCCTGGCTACAGCGGGCTTACATACACGGGTTCACGGACCTGGCAGGCGCCGAGGCCGACTATCGCCGTGGCCTGGCTCTTGCGCCGAGCGCGGCCAGCGGGTACGAGGGCCTGGCGGCCGTGCTCTATCAGGATCCGCGTCGGCATGACGAAGCGCTGGCGGCAATTGATCGCGCGCGCCGGCTCGATCCACTCGAGCCAGCACACGACGTGACGAAGGCCGTGTTCCTGCTTTATGGGCGCAGCGACAAGGCGCGGGCGCAGACCATCCTGCAACGCGTGCTGGAGGAACGCCCGCAGTATGTTCCTGCGCTGATGCGGCTGGGAGAGCTGAACCTCTGCTGCGGTGATCTGGCAGAAGGCGTCCGCTTCATGGAACTCAGCGTGAAACTCGATCCCGATGCGGAGTGGCCGCGCCGGTATCTGGTGTCTGCCTACCTCGACGTAGGCGACGTAGCCGCAGCTGAATCGGTGCTGCGCGAAAGCAAGGAAGTTGTCGACGCCCGTGCCTTGCCGCTGCAGCTTTATCGGGAGGAATGGAGCCAAGCTGGCGAGACTGCTTACGATGCGCTGCGCGCCGATACGGCGCTGGCCTTCGACGAGAACTTCATCTCGATGGCCCTTCGCCGCCATGCCCGTGCCACCGGCGAGATAGGCGACGCACTGATCACGCTGGAACAGATGGCCGGAGTGACCTGGGACCAGCGCGGCGAACCGTCGCTCACCGACAACCTGGACATGAAGACGGCTGTGGCCGGCGTTGCCGACCTGCTGCTGCTGGGCGGGCAGGACGAACGGGCCAAGCGCTTGCTGCGCGTCACGCTTGCCGCCATCGACGGGGAAGCACGTGTATTGAACCGGGGCGACCTCTGGAGCAGGCATACGCGCGCCACGTCGCTCGCGCTGCTGGGCGATGCAGATGGAGCCATTGCAGTGCTGCAGAAGTCCCTGGAGCGGGGTGAGCTCCTGATGAAGCACTGGTTGTGCCTGCGGCTGGATCCGGCATTCGACTCGCTGCGCGATCGACCGGCTTTCAGGGCCGTGGTCGCAGCAGTGGAGGTCGAGGTGGGGCGACAGCGCCTGAAACTGGCCGCGATGCGACGTGAAGGGCTTATTCCGGCCAGGGGACAATCCCGTGGCGCAGACAGTCGCCGCGAGTGAGGTCAGGATGCCACGAGTGCCGGGCACATCAGTTTCAGGATCCCGCCCGTAATGCGCGGCAATCCGACAATACTCACATCACGTCCCGCCCCGAGAACCTGCGTCAGTACATCTTTGGTTATCGCTGTCCAGCCACCTGCAGTCTGGTAACTGACCAGGAACATTCCTTCCAGGCGGTCTTGAAGGAGCTGGGGCTGATCGCAGGAGACGGCCTGGCCTGCGGCTACGGCCTGGGGGTCAGACGACAGAACAAATGCGACAGGGAGAGTATCGGACCGCAACGAATCCACGATCGAAAAGTGACCGGTCGGCACCGCTGAGCCGGTGGCAGCAGGGCAGCGCAACGCCTGCTCGACGCGATCGAACATCGCGTCCGCAAATGACTGGGGGTAGTCATAAAGCTGCAGCACTTCCGGGCTGATGTGCGGCAGCTTCCGCCAGCTGCTCACCCACACGAGCTTCCCGGCGCTGGCGTCCATATCGGCAAAAACGTCTTCCAGGCCAAATCGTGTGGCTGCGTCGGGCTGCAGGGTCTTCATTGCCATGAGCTCGAGAAGGTTCGAGGAAAAACCGAATACGACGCCATAGGGAGAGTAGGTGCCGGGCAATGGCCTGAACTTCGCGCAGTCCTCCCGCAGCAGCGGGGCCGCGCGCCCGATGCGCGCCGTGTATTCCTGCAACAGCTGCACGTGTCGCGCTCCC
>JBDSGY010000347.1:0-3088 GCA_039918755.1 Steroidobacteraceae bacterium | reverse complement strand
GGCAGCAGCACATCGGCCCAGGCGGGCTGCAGACCGGTGACAGTGCCGGCGCTTTGCAAGGTCGTGGCGCCGCGGGCGCTGCGCCTCCAGAGCATGGGCTGCCACACGACTTTCATGGGGTCGGCGGTGATGCCCTGGCCTGCGGGCGCCACCAGCGTGGCGCCGCCGGCGGTGGCGCGCACTTCGATGTCCGCACCGGGTTGTACGGTGACCTGCAGATTGTCGGAAAGCTGCAATCTCCAGGGCTGGTCCTGATCCGGCGGAGTTGCCGTGGCGTCGAACTTCTCCACGGCGATATTCCAGCGCGGCGAACCCGCACTGCCACGAACCTGCGCGGTCTTCAGGCGAATATCGACCACCGCACGGGTGTCGCTGGCGCGAACGTCGCCATTGATCGCAAGGGACGCGGCAACCAGGTTGCCGTGTACGGCGAGGTCGAGCTTCTGCACATCGATACGGGTGGGGGGTTGTGCCGCTACTGCGGGCAGATCGATATGCAGGCCGTCGCTTTCGGCCGTGGCGTTCAGTCGCAGGCGCGGCTGCGACGCCGGATTCCTGAACCCGGCCAGCCACTGTCGCCAGCCACCTTGCCAGTCTGCATTGAGCTGGGCGGCGCCCGTGGCACGCAGCTCCGGCATGCGCTGCCCGACCAGCGGCAGGCCTCTCAACCATTCAGCCGCCTGCTCGGCGGATTCCAGCTGCAAGGAAAGCTTGCCGCCGCCGGACTGCTGCTGCATCGCTGCATCTGCGTCGAGCTTCACGCCCGGCGCGGCGGCGGTCACGCTAGCTTTGATCGAATCCAGGCCGGGCAGCACGACGTCGATGCTGTGGCCATCGACGGTGGCCTGGAACGCATCGACATGAATGCGTTCGATCGACAGTTGCGTGGGAGACCAGTTGCCGCGCGTCTGGATCGAACGGATTTCCCACTGGCCGCGCTGCTTCGCCGTGCCCGCTGCATCGCTCGCCATGTCCGCTGTGAAGGCCAGACCTTGCTGCAAAGTCCCCGTCAGTGCGAGCTTGCCGGAAAGCTGCGACGCGAGATCGCCGGCCATCTTGCGGTGGATCTGACGCAACGGCAGACGCTGCAGTTCCCCTCTCAGGTCGACGGCCTGGGTCCTGGGTGCATATTCGCCCGCGACCTGAGCGCGACCCATGCCGAGGTGCAACTGCAAGGTTTCGATGCGCCATTGCTCGGGAGACACCCGCAGGTCTGCCAGGACACGATCGAGCGGCGCGCGTTCCTGGTCCAGTGGCCCGGGCATTGCATTGCGGATGTCGGCCTGCAGTTGCCAGCTGTCTGTCTGCCACGGCTGGACGCGGAGTGCGCCATTGAACGTCGTGCGGGGAAGGGTGGTGAGCAATGGCTTGAGATCAACCTGCTTCAGTTCTGACTGCAAGGTGGCCTGCGTGGGCGTCTGCAGCGGAATCTGACCCTTCAACGTGACACTGCCGGCCGGATTGCGGCCCGCGAGGACGACCTGCGCCAGCTCGATATCCAGCAGCTGCTGTGACAGGCGCGCGCGTGCCTTGAGATTGCCCACGGGAAGCCGGCGCTGGTCCCACGCGCCAGGCTGATCATTGCTGAAATCCAGCAGCGCATTCCAGTTCCTGGACGCGGCGGCAACCGGTTTGAGACTGGCCTTGCCACGCAACGCGGTGACGGGCGCCAGGTTGTGAAATGCATGCGCATTGAGGCGGCTGACCTGCAGCTCGATCTGCTGTGCAGGCTGGTCGCGCCATGGATGAATGGTTGCCTGTGCGTGCACTTGCGCGTCCGCCGTGGCAGGCGCCACCGCGGACCCCGACGTATCCAGCGTGGTACGCAGCGTGGACAGTGCACTCAACAGGCTGGCCGCATCCGGCACCGGTGCATCGTGCGCCTGCTGCCTGGCATCAAGTCGCAAAATTAGCTTTGCGGCATCACCACCGGCGAGACTGCCATTGGCCCGCAGATGCGCCAGCATCGCAAACGGCGTATCCGGTACGAGATCGCGCACTGACGCGGCCAACTCCGTCGACAGCGTCAGATTGCGTGCATCCAGCTGCAGTGCGCCCTGCACATGGCTGTGGCCGTAACGCAGCCCGAGGTGCATTGCGTGGTCCTCGCCGTCATACCGGTACCGAGCCGCGAGCTCATCGATGACCTGCATGGATGAGTCGCCACTTTCATCGATGGTCTCCAGTTGCAGCCGCCGGATGTTCAACGGCACCGTTACCTTCAGCGGCAGCGATATATCAGCCGGCATCGTGAATGGTTCATCCGGTTCGTCTGGTGTCGGTGTAATGCGCACATGCACATTGCGTGCGGTAAGAACACGCACATCCAGAGCGCGGCCAAACAGCAGGCCTATCGACCACTCAGCGCGCAGATCGTCGATGGTCACGGTCGTGCCTGGCTTGCTCCATTGCACCCGGCCGATGCGGCCGCCACCTCTGATCGACCCGTGCGCGTCACTGTAAGCCAGGCGCTGATCTGCCGGCAGGAAGCGCTGCGCCATTGCCAGAGCGCGGGGCAGTGAACCTGCGGTTCCGGCCCACCAGCCGATGCCGGCCAGCAGCACTACAAACACCAGCAACACGCCGACGAGCCAGGGCCAGACGCGATGCCGAAGCTTGCGGATCGGTGAATCTGGTGCAGTGTCTGTCATCAGAACTGAAATCCCACTCGAAGGTGAATGCGCCACTTCTGCGTCTTCGTGCCGTAGCCCACGTCCATCTGCAGCGGGCCCACCGGACTGCTCCACCGGACGCCCGTGCCAACACCGGGAAACAGGACCGCGTCACCGACCTTGTCCGCCGCCGCGCCAGCGTCCAAGAACAGCGTGTGCTCGAAGCTTCTTGCATCCCCGAAGACGGTGATCGGATGCTGCCACTCGATGCTGCCCATGGCCATGTACCGCGCACCATAGATGCTGCCGTCGTCGAGACGGGTGCCAATGCTCTGATAGGTGTAGCCACGCACGGTGGTGTCGCCACCGGTAAGGAACAGCAGGTTGGCTGGAATGTCCGTATCGGTATCGCCCACGATGGCGCCCACCTCGGCACGTGCCGCGATGCGACTGCGATTGCCGGCGGTGTTGCGCCC
>JBDSGY010000346.1:0-5560 GCA_039918755.1 Steroidobacteraceae bacterium | reverse complement strand
GAACATTGGGACTGGCGGGATCCAGATCGAACACCGTCATCCGGTTGCTCAATGGCACGCCGGTATCTCCCGCGATATACGCGCCACCGACCATCCAGCCTGAGCTCGGCGTGCAGCTGAAAAGGTTGCCGCGCGCGTCCACCACTTCGATTGCCGTCGTGTCATTGGCAGGACTGCCCGGAAGCTTGAGCTGGTGCGGGACGAATGGAGCAGCAGGACGCCGGCCCCCGGTCTGGTGCGCGTATGGGTTGCCATAGCGGTGCTGCAGTGAGGCCTGTGCGCCAATCAGCGCTGCGCGCTCGACGGCATAGCTCTTTGACAACAGCCCGGCGGCAGGAATGTCGGCGAACAGCGGATCGCCGAACCAGGCATTCCGGTCATCGAAGGCAAGCTTGATCGCCTCGATCAGCGTATGCAGGTACTGCTCGCTGCCATGGCGCAGCTTCTCGACGCCCGCGGCCTCCAGGATGTTCAGGGTCATCAGCAGGGCTGGCCCCTGGCTCCAGAATCCCGCCTTGTGGATGTCATAGCCCTGGAAACGCGTGGTGGCAGCCGGTTCCAGCCGCCCGCGATAGGTAGCCAGATCCTCGTAGGTGAGCAACCCATGATCGGCCTGCACTGCAGCGGCAATGCGGCGCGCCACATCGCCCTTGTAGAACACATCGCGCCCCGCCTCGATCGCCTTCACGCGATCGGCACCTTTGCCAAGCGCTGCGCGCTCGCCAGCGGCAATGGCCCGCAGCGTGGCGGCGAGGTTCGGCTGCCGGAACATCTCCCCGGCTTCGAGAACACGGGTGTCGGGGTAATAGGTGCGACGTGACCATTCCCATTTCACCGTGTCCTGATAGTTGCCCAGCATCGCGTGGCGCAAGCCTGCGTACATGGGAAAGCCGTCGGCGAGCTGGATGGCGGGCGCGAGCACCTGTCCGAGCGACATCGTGCCGTAGTTCTGCAGCGCCAACGCCATCGCGTCCACCACCGCCGGCACGGTTCCACCAGTCGGACCAGTGCCGGGTATCACGCCTGCAGCGAGGAATTGTTTTGGACTCGCCGCCTTCGGCGCACAGCCCTGGCCACAGACGACGGTGACCTTGCCACTGCCCGCCTCGAACACGATGGCCGGTGCTTCACCACCCAGCCCGAAATGCGAAACCTCGCATACGGCCGCTGCGAATACTGCCGCCACTCCCGCATCAAAGGCATTGCCACCAGCGGCAAGGATGCGGGTGCCGGCTTCCACCGTGTACTGGCGGCCGGCGGCCACCATGCCATGGGTGCCATACAACTCAGGCTTCAGCGTGGGCACGTCTTCCAGCCGCCGGGCCGGGCCGATTGCGATGGATGCCGGCGGCGCGTTCTGGGCGGAAGCGACAGCGGGGAGCGCAGCTAGGGCAGCGGCCATCGAGAGCTTGTGAAAGTCGCGTCGCGAAGGCATGCACTACTCCCCGGACAGTCTGTGAAGACTACGGCCGCGGGCCGTAGTGCGGCAACGCCTCACCCTGCTCATAAGCACCCAGATCCGGCGCCTTGCCGGCAAACCCGTCAGTGACATTCGGCAGGACCGTACCCGCATCTGTCGCCCGGGAACCCGGCCGCAGCCGCAGATCGATGGACGCAGGATCCACGACCCGCGTGGGATCGCGGTAATCCGGCAATGGCGCATTCACGAATGTATCGAAGTCCAGCAGCACGCTGTGCCGGTCCTGGCCCGTGGCACGCGCGTATTCCTTCAAGGTGCGGAACGCCCGCTTCTCGAGCGGCACGGTCTGCGCCCACGCGAGGGTACGACCCTGCCCTGCTGCCTGCCCGGGTGAGCTTGCCATCGTTGACATCGGCAGCGTCTCGGTGGGGATGTGCTTGCGCTCCGGGAAGTAATCGCTGCGGACATCGAAGGGCGGCGAGTTCCACGCGAAGGACTCTGCTGAGCCAGGGTTGACGCGGAACCCGTTGTAATCCGAGCTGGAATAGTTGGTGAACGTGTCCACCGACAACACGCGCGCGTTGGTGCCCTGCCCCAGGATCAGGTTGTTGCGCAGGTGCAGGTTCGAAGCCGGCGTCAGCATCCGGAATTCGCCGACATAGGTATTGTTGTAATAGAAGATTCCCGCCGGATCAGCATGGATCTTGGTCGGTCCCCACCAGGCGTTGTAGACCACGTTGCGGATGAAGTAGACCGGACCGCCGAAGATGGGCTGCGGGCTCATTGCACCCAGCACGGCGTTGAAGCAGCGGTTGCGCAGCACGCGGATGTTGTGCATCGCCCCGTCGGTCTCGATGCAGTTGTCATGCATCACCGAGATGTCATTGTTGTAGATGTCGATCGCGACGGGCATGCGGTCGCGCGGGGTATCCGGCCAGTCATCCGGCATGCCGTAAGTCACATGGTCGATGCCATCGTGGAAGCCGCGCACGCGGTTGTACGCAAACACATGGCCCTGGCCGTAGACCGATATCGCATAGAACGATTTCATTTTCGCGCGTTCGGCGAAATCAGGAAAATCGATCCACGGCTTGATCGCGTACCAGGTAAAGAGCCGATCCAGTGCTTCGCGGCCCGTGAGGTCGTTATCCAGGATCGTGAAGCCGGCCGACCCGGACCAGTCGGAGTGAATGGCGGTTCCCACATCCACGAATTTCGACCGCTTCACCGTCAACCCCTTCGAGCCGGCGATGCCTTTCTGGCCAGCTTCGATCGCAATACTGGTGTTGCGGAAGGTAATTCCCTCGAAGTACTGGTAGTCGCCACCCATCAGGTTGAACAGCACGGTGTTGCCGTCGCCGTCAAAGATCACTTCGCCGTCGCCCGCCGCCACGATCGCGATCGGCTTCTGCGCGGTGCCGTCCTGGGTGAGGTAGTAGGTGCCGTCACCGGGAGTGCCGCAGCAGGTGGTGTAGCGGGAGTTGATCTCGTGCGAGTAGTGATCGCGCTTCGAGAGATACACGCCAGCATGAACCAGAATCCTGTCTCCAGCCTTCACACGTGGCGGCGAAGCGCGGCTCCAGTCCCCGCCCAGGGCCGCCTGGTAATAGGCTTCAAGAAGACCTGCGAATGCCGGTTGCACCTTGGGACCTGAATATCCCGGTGGATATACGTGATAGACGCGACCGTCGCCCGCCGGCACAGGCTCTGCTCTCGTTGCCACGGTCAGCAGTCGTTCGAGGGGCGCCTTCTCCACATTGCCTTCGATGCCGTCAGGATCCGTGAGGCGCAGTCGCACCTCGTATCCGGTACCTTCGCGAAGATCGAACACGCTGCCAGCGAACATGTTCGGCGATGTGTAGTCGAGGGCTCCCCGCAGGAATACCTCTTCGCGTTGCAGGCGCACCAGGTCAAGCCCCTGCGACCACTCGCCCGTGCCCGCGCGCCGGTATTCCACCTGCACCCTGGCGTTGCGGTTGTCGTCACCCTGGATCGGCCATTCGAAGCCGAGTGAGATCAGCGTCGACGGCTCGATGATCACTGCGCCAGCCGCAACGGCGTCGCCTGCATCTGCATTCGCTGCCAGTGCAAGGCCCATCAGCAGCGCCAATGGATGCAGCGTGAATCTGTTCATTGCGACTCCCGGCTAAATGGCACGAGTACTCATTTGCTTCTGGATGTACTGCGCCTGACGCAGGGCCAGCGCCACGATCGTCAGCGTAGGGTTCGCAGAACTCGACGTGCTCATCGCACTGCCGTCGGAGACGAACAGGTTGCGGATATCGTGCGTCTGCCCATGCGCATCCAGCACACCCTCGCGCGGATCGGCGCTCATGCGGTTAGCGCACATGTTGTGCGTGGCCGGTGTCTGGCGCGTCATCACCACCTTGGTGGCGCCCGCCGCCTCGAGCAGCGCCTTTGCCTGCTTCTGCGCATGGGCGCGCATCGCGGCGTTGTTCGGATGGTCGTCCACGTGGATATTCGCAACCGGCAATCCGAACTGATCCTTGACGTCGTGGTTCAGCGTAATGCGGTTGGTCGCACGCGGCAGGTCTTCGCCGTTGATGAAGATGCCGGCCATGGCGCTGTAGCGGTCCATCATGTAGCCCAGATCCCGGCCCCACAACGTCTGCGGGAAGCCGGCTGTGGCAATGCTTGGCAGGTCAAGCGCCGCAAGTTCCAGGTGGTACCCACCAGCAAAGCCGCGGCCCGGATCGTGCCGGGTCTCGTCCTCGACTACGCCCGCGAGCGTCGCGCCACGCCAGAAATGGATTGGCTGCTCGAACGCGCCAAAGACGAAGCCGCCGGTGTGATGCGAATAGTGCCGGCCAACCTGGTCAGCGGAATTAGCCAGTCCATGCGGGTACTTCGCCGACTCCGACAGGAGCAGCAGTCTTGATGTCTCGACTGAGTTGGCCGCAACGCAGACGACGCGCGCCTTCTGCCGCTGCTCCCTGCCCTGCGCATCCCGGTAAACCACGCCGGTCGCCAGGCCATCCACCCCGTGTTCAATGCGCAGGGCCCTGCTCTCGATTCGCAGGTCGAGGTTGCCGGTGGCCTCCGCGCGCGGGATCTCGGTGTACAGCGTGCTCCATTTGGCACCGACCTTGCAGCCCTGCACGCAGAATCCCTGCTGCATGCACATCGCGCGGCCATCGGCAGGCCGCGTGTTGATCGCCATGTAATTCGTGTGGACCTGCTTGTAGCCGATGCGCTTCGCACCGTTGTAGAACACCTTGAAGTGGCTGGATGCCGGGATGCCGGGATTGCCATGGCGGCGCGCGACCACCATGCGCTTTTCCGCCAGCTCGTAGTAGTGCAGCAGCTCGCTGTACTCGATCGGCCAGTCGATGAGGGATGCCCCATCGACCTTGCCGTATGTCGTGCGGTTGACGACTTCCCATGGCCGCGCACGGGGCGTTGCGCCGGTCCAGTGCACCGTCGTTCCGCCAACCGTCTTGCAGGTCCAGGACGGAAGCGCCGCATAGTCCTCTTTTACGGACCAGCTCCCGGAGGTCGTGCGCGGCTCCAGCCATGTGAGTTGCGCGAAGGCCTCGCCGGGCACTTGTGAGAAACTGGCGAGGGACTGCCTTGCGCCGGCCTCCAGCAGCACCACCTTGATGCCGCGGCGGGTGAGTTCGTGGGCGAGCGTCCCGCCGCCCGCGCCGGAACCAATGATGAGGACGACGCTGGTGTCGTCATGCGAAATGGTAGCCATGGTATTTGTCCTGACGCTGCGCAATCAGCGCGTGGCACCGGTGAAAACCGGACCGCTGTCCGTGAGAGGGACTTCCGGCAGCCAGCGCAGGTCGTTGAAGCCGCGCTGCAGGTAGCCGCCTTTGGAAAAGGATTCCCCCTCATAGCCAAAATGCGCGTACGCGATCGGCGAAGCGTAGAGGTTCGACAAGGTCTGGTACCGCAGGTACCTGAAGAATGCAGTGCTCTCCACCGCGGTGAGCGCACTGACCCGCGCGGCCTCGGCAGTCGTCGCGAATGCCGGACCAAGCCGCGCGAGACCGTCGCGCAGCATTGCGAGCGTCGCCGGATCGCGCGCGCACTCGGCGTCGATCGCCTTGACGACCAGTGCGTATGCCGCGTCTGCCAGCGTGTCGTGTGGGGCCAGGGTTCGTGCCACCGCCA
>JBDSGY010000345.1:0-2812 GCA_039918755.1 Steroidobacteraceae bacterium | reverse complement strand
ACGCATACGACGCGCGGTCGCGGACCTTGTGATAGATGTGCGTGCCACCGGGCGGTGGTGGCAGCGTCACGGCGGTGATGAGCTCCCCGGGCCGCAGCGTATGGTCGATCTGCGGTGCGTCGCCTGGCAGGCGGTGAAACTCGGCGATTGGAATCGCGCGCGTGCCGCCGTTGCCTTGCACGGTCTCGACCACGGCATCGAGCGCGCGCATGGCCACCGCCATGTCGCTGGGGTGCGTGGCGATGCAGGCATCACTGGTGCCGACGATGGCGTGCTGCCGGCTGAATCCCTCGAGCGCGCCGCAGCCGCTGCCCGGCACGCGCTTGTTGCACGGCTGGTCCGTGTCATAGAAGTACGGGCACCGCGTTCGCTGCAGCAGGTTGCCGGCGGTGGTGGCGCGGTTGCGCAGCTGGCCCGATGCCCCGGCCAGCAGCGCCCGCGACAGCAGGGGATATTCGCGGCGCACGCGCGCATCGGCGGCCAGATCGGTGTTGCGCACGAGCGCACCGATGCGCAAGCCGCCTTCCGGAGTGGGCTCGATCCGGTCGAGACCGATGCCGTTCACATCCACCAGATGCGCCGGTGTCTCGATCTCGAGCTTCATCAGGTCCAGCAGGTTGGTGCCTCCGGCGATCGCCTTCGCGCCAGGCTGCATCAGCATGGCCGCAGCAGCCGCAGGCGTCGCGGCGCGCTCGAAAGTGATTGGCCTCACGCGGGCTGCCCCGCGACGTCGGTGATGGCATCGACGATGTTGGAATAGGCGGCGCAGCGGCACAGGTTGCCACTCATGCGTTCGCGCAGTTCTTCCGGCGTTGCCTGCATCGCAGCGGTGAGATCGATCGTGACGTGGCTCGGAATGCCTGCCTTGATCTCGCCGAGCACGGCCACCGCCGAGCAGATCTGCCCGGGGGTGCAGTATCCGCACTGGTAGCCGTCATGCCGCACGAAGGCCGCCTGCATGGGATGCATCCGGTCGGGGGTGCCCAGTCCTTCTATGGTGGTGATGCGTGCGCCCTCGTGCATGACCGCGAGTGACAGGCACGACACCATCCGGCGCCCATCGACGATCACCGTGCAGGCGCCGCACTGTCCCTGGTCGCAGCCTTTCTTGGTGCCGGTGAGGTGCAGGTTCTCGCGCAGTGCGTCAAGCAGCGTGGTGCGCGTGTCCAGGCTGAGGGACTGGCTCTTTCCATTGACCTCGAAGGTCACGTCCTTGCGGACCGGCGCCACCGCGCGGGATTCGCCGGCTGCAAGCGCCGGGAGGGCTGTAGATGCCAAGGCCATGCCTCCCAGTGCCAATGCCTCGCGTCGCGAGACTTCGATGTCGCCGTTCATGCGCCATTAACCAACGGCGCGCGACGCTTTTCTGTCAGAAAAGGCGTGGGCGCCGTGTCGGCGCGACGGTCAGATGATGGGCTTGCCTCCCGTTACAGCCACGGTAGCGCCGGAAATGTAGCTGGCCTCATCCGTTGCCAGCATCACGTACACCGGTGCGAGCTCACAGGGTTGCGCGGGCCGCTTCATCGGCACCTGCTCGCCAAAGTGCTGCACCATTTCAGACGGCATCGTCGAGGGAATCAGCGGCGTCCATACTGGACCCGGGGCCACCGTATTCGCGCGGATCCCCTTGTCGGCCAGCAGCTGCGCGAGTCCCCCGGTGAAATTCTGGATCGCCCCTTTGGTGGTCGCGTACGCGAGCAGCTGCGGGCTCGGCATGTCTGCATTCACGGAAGCGGTGTTGATGATGGCGCTGCCCGGCCCCATGTGCGGCACGGCCGCCTTGGTGAGGTAGAACATCGCGGAGATGTTCACGGCGAAGGTACGTTCCCATTCCTCGTCCGGAATGTCCTCGATGCTCTCGAAGGTCATCTGGTGCGCGGCATTGTTCACCAGGATGTCGACGCGTCCGAAGTTTTCTACCGCGGTGGAAATCAGCTGGCGGCAAACTTCGGGCCTTGCAATGTCACCGGGGAACAGCACGCAGCGCCGCCCGGCGGACTCAACCAGGCGGCGCGTCTCGCGCGCATCGTCCATCTCGCTGAGATAGCCGACCAGTACATCAGCGCCTTCGCGCGCATAAGCGAGGGCCACCGCGCGGCCAATGCCGGAATCGGCGCCGGTGATCACGGCGACCTTGTCGAGCAATCGCTCGGTGCCGCGATAGGAATCCTCACCGTAGTCCGGCACCGGGTCCATGTCATCGCTGTAACCGGGAACGGATTGCTTCTGCGATGGAAAAGGTGGCTTGGGGTATTGCGGCAATGGCATGGCAGCTCTCCGATGTGACCGGTAGCAGCATGCAGGGATGCTCCTCTGTCGGCTGTAGGAACACGGCGCGGCTTGCTGTGATCTGGACAGAACGCACGCCGCCGCGCGTGCCGGCAACGTGCAGGTGTGCCTTGCAGCAATCGGTTCAGGGTGGCGTGAGCTCGCTTGCGGCGAGTTCACGCACCTGCTGGTCGATCTGCAGCTGGTCCGCGATCTGCTGTTCCTTCGAGACTGCGCCGAGGTCGCGAAACCTGCGGGCCGTGGAAAGCACGCGGCCTTCCAGCGTCCCGACAGAGCTGTTGTAAGCCGCGACCGCCGAGCCCAGCTGTCTGCCTACGCGATGCCAATGCTCGGCGAGAGTGCCGATGCGCCCGTACAGTTCCTTTCCCAATGCCGAGATTTCCGCCGCGTTGACGGCGAGCGCTTCCTGGCGCCAGCCATATGCCACCGCACGCAGCAGCGCGATGAGTGTGGTGGGCGTTGCCGGAATCACCTTCTCGTTCACGCCGAACTCGATCAACGCCGGATCCTGCTGAAGCGCGAC
>JBDSGY010000344.1:0-6037 GCA_039918755.1 Steroidobacteraceae bacterium | reverse complement strand
CCGGCGGCGCACCGCTGATCGTGGGTGCAGCATTGGGGATGGGGCTGACCGTAATCCCGAATGCCGCCAATGCCGCGCTGGAATTGCCGTCGGAAACCGAGATCGTGATGTCGCCATAGGTGCCGAGATCGGTGCCTGACGGCGTTCCCGTCAGCGTGCCCGTGGCTGGGTCGAATCGGGCCCACCGCGGCAGGCTCGTCACTGCGTATGTCAGGGCCTGTCCGTCCGCATCGAAGCCGCTGGGCTGGAAGTGGTAGGACGAACCCGCCGTCACCCCGGTAGATGGTGAGCCCGCAATGGTGGGCGCGGAGTTGGGCGCGGCAATGACAGTGATCTTGAAGGGAGGCAACGCCACCATGTGGGTGCCGTCGCTGGCACGCAGCACGATGCTGTCGTAGACCCCCACCTGCGCGGCGAGCGGCACCCCGGTCACTTCACCCGTAGACGGCGAGAGTGCCGCCCAAGTCGGCAAGTTGGCCGAGCTGAACGTCAGCGTGTCGCCTTCCGGATCTGCTGCGACCGGCATGAAATGATACGTGGAGCCGACAGAGACGGTTGCCGCCGGAACGCCACTGAGCGTGGGCGCGCGATTGGGAGCCGGGGTGACATCGATGTCGAATGCGGGCAGCGACGCTGACAGCGAGCCGTCGGATATCGAGATCACGATATTCGCGTAGGACCCTGCCTGGGCGGCGGCAGGTGTGCCGCTGAGTTCGCCGGTATGGGTGCTGAAACCGGCCCAGCTCGGCTTGTTCTGCACCGAGTACGTGAGGTTGGAACTGTCGGGATCGAAGCCTTGGGGCACGAACGCATAGGGCGTCTCAGCCTGCACCTGTCGCGCCGGCACGCCGCTGATGGTGGGCGCGAGGTTGCCGGAGGCGGGTAGCGGAGGCAGCAACGAAGCCGCGGTGACTGAAATGTGGAAAGGCGCAAGCAGCGCTACAGCACGCCCATCCGAAACACTGAGCGTGATGTCGGCGGTGACGCCCGTATCGGCAAGGGCGGGCACACCGGAGATCGATCCTCGCTGGGCGTCGAAGATCGCCCAGCCCGGCAGTCCGGTGACGGAGAAGCTGAGCAGATCGCCATCGCTGTCCGAGGCAACCGGCTGAAAGACGTAGGTATTGCCAACGGCGACATGGAGGTCGGGGTTGCCGCTGATGGTCGGGACCGTGTTGGCGGGCGCGCCCGGGCTGGCGTCCGCCGGTTTCTGGCCCACGACGGCAGCCTCATTCAAGCAGCCCGCCAATGCGAAGCCTGCGATACTGACCAGGAGCGTTCTACCGACGCGGACTCGCATTGTCGCTTCTCCAGCGGCCCGAATGTGGGTCCGACATATCCTTTGAACTTAGCCTTGGGGCCCGTCCCGCACAAATTGTCGGTCCGGAACGACATGCACCACGGACCCTGAAAAAAGCCGCTTTGGCTACCGCTACAATCTGTCAAATGCCGGCAGCGACCGGTGGGCAGAAACCGGCGTGCACCTACTCTGTTAGCACAGTCACGCCAAGGATCAGCGCGCTTAGTATCATCTCCGGCTTGTTCACGCGGTATTAGAAGAGATCATGCTGACTCCCGTAATCCTCTCCGGTGGCGCCGGCACCCGGCTCTGGCCGCTGTCGCGCGAACTCTATCCCAAGCAATTGCTGGCGCTGGTGGGCGACCGCACCATGCTGCAGACCACTGTGTCGCGGCTCGAACGACTGGAGACCGCCCCGCCGATCGTGATCTGCAATGAGGACCATCGCTTCCTGGTAGCCGAGCAGCTGCGGGTGTGCGGCCAGGCCGCCGCGGCGATCATTCTCGAGCCCACCGGTAGAAATACCGCTCCCGCCATTGCACTTGCTGCACACCAGGCCATGCGGGGTGGCAACGATCCGCTGCTGCTGGTGCTGCCCGCGGACCATGTGATCAAGGATGTAAAGGCGTTCGAGGCTGCCGTGCTGCGTGCCAAGCAAGCCGCTGAAACCGGGCTGCTGGTGACCTTTGGCATCGTGCCAGACGCGCCGGAGACCGGCTACGGCTACATTCGCCGCGGCAAGCAGATGGCGGGCGACAACGGCGGCTGGCACAGCATCGCAGCATTCGTCGAGAAACCGGATGCCGCTCGCGCCGCCCAGTTCCTTGCCAGCGGGGACTACTACTGGAACAGCGGCATGTTCGTCTTCCGTGCCTCCCGCTACCTCGAAGAACTGAACCGGTTCGCGCCGGACATCGCAGCCAGTTGCGAGCGGGCCATGCAGGCGGTTACGCACGATCTCGACTTCACCCGTGTGGAGGTCAGCGAATTCGCCGCCTGTCGCAGCGAATCGATCGACTACGCCGTGATGGAGAAGACCGACTCCGCAGCAGTGGTGCCGTTGGCAGCAGGCTGGAGCGACGTGGGCTCGTGGGGCGCGCTACGTGCGGTGCTGCCGGCGGATGAACACGGCAACGTGCTGCGTGGCGACGTCGTACTCGAGGGCTGCAGTGGCTCCTACGTGCACGCTGAGAGTCGCCTGGTCGCGGCCATCGGCCTCGAGGGTTACGTGGTAGTCGAGACGAAGGATGCCGTGCTGGTGGCGCCACTGGACCAGGTGCAGCATCTCAAGTCATTGGTCAACCGCATCAAGCAGCAAGGCCGCACCGAACACCTGCTGCACCGCAAAGTGTCGCGGCCGTGGGGAAGCTACGACAGCATCGACAACGGCGACCGGTTCCAGGTCAAGCGTCTCACGGTCAATCCGGGGGCCACGTTGTCGCTGCAGCTGCACCACCATCGCGCCGAACACTGGATCATCGTCTCGGGCACCGCGCGGATCACCTGCGACGAGAAGGTGTTCCTGCTGGAAGAAAACCAGTCTACGTACATTCCGGTTGGCGCCAAACACCGGATCGAGAATCCGGGTCGGATACCGCTGCACCTCATCGAAGTGCAGTCAGGGGCCTATCTTGGCGAGGATGATATCGTCCGCTTCGAAGACCGTTATGGCCGCGAGGGGACGAACAAGTGACGAGGAAGGGAATCATTCTGGCGGGTGGATCTGGCACCCGGCTGCATCCGCTGACCGTCCGCATCAGCAAGCAGCTCCTGCCTGTTTACGACAAGCCGATGATCTATTACCCGTTGTCTGTGCTGATGCTCGCCGGGATCCGCGACATACTCATCATCACCACTCCCCACGATGCCGATCTGTTCCAGTCGGTGCTCGGCGATGGCGCGGGCTGGGGTCTCAACATCACCTACGCACAGCAGCCGAAGCCCGATGGCCTTGCGCAGGCGTTCATCATCGGCGATAAGCATGTCGGCCGGTCACCGTCAGCCCTGGTACTGGGCGACAATATCTTCTACGGACGAGGCTTTGGCGAGATGCTGCGCGCCGCCGATGCACGCGCCAAAGGCTCGACCGTGTTCGGATACTACGTGCGCGATCCGGAGCGCTATGGCGTGGTCAGCTTTGACGCCAGTGGCAAGGCCAGCGAAATCGTCGAGAAGCCGGTGCAGCCCAAATCGAATTTCGCCGTGACCGGACTCTACTTCTATGACACCGATGTGGTGGACATCGCCAAGTCCATCAAACCGTCGCCACGTGGCGAGCTCGAGATCACGGACGTCAATCGGGTCTATCTCGAGCGCGGTGATCTTGAAGTGGAGCGGTTGGGGCGGGGCTTTGCCTGGCTGGACACCGGCACGCACCAGTCGCTGATCGATGCCGGCAACTACGTGCGCGTCATCGAGGAGCGGCAGGGCACCAAAGTCTGCTGCCCGGAGGAGATTGCCTGGCGCAAGGGATTCATCACTTCCGAACAGCTCGAACAACTGGCGCGACCGCTCGTGAAGAGCGGCTATGGCGCCTATCTGCTCGACATACTGAAGCACGAAGCACCATGAACGTGCTGCCCACCACGCTGCCTGGCGTGATGATCATCGAGCCGCGGGTATTCGGCGACGCGCGCGGCTTCTTTCTGGAGAGCTGGAACGAGCAGGTGTTCGCGGCGGCGGGGCTGCCGATGAAATTCGTGCAGGATAATCACAGTCTCTCCGCGCGCGGCACTCTGCGTGGCCTGCATTACCAGTTGCAGCGTACGCAGGGAAAGCTGGTGCGCGTGGTGGCGGGTGAAGTATTCGACGTCGCGGTGGACATGCGCCGTTCATCGCCAGACTTC
The DNA here is from genome assembly GCA_039918755.1 of Steroidobacteraceae bacterium. GTDB lineage: Bacteria > Pseudomonadota > Gammaproteobacteria > Steroidobacterales > Steroidobacteraceae > ZC4RG30. The sequence continues at coordinate 1,891 of JBDSGY010000344.1, read as the reverse complement.
GGCAAGTGGACGGGCGTGATGCTGTCGGCGCAGAACAAACGCATGCTGTGGGTTCCGGCCGGTTTCGCGCATGGTTTCTATGTCACCAGCGAAAGCGCCGAGTTCCTGTACAAGTGCACGGACTTCTACGACCCGCCCTCGGAACAGGCAGTGCTGTGGAACGATCCCGCAATCGGGATCGAATGGCCACTGGTGCCCGGCGCCGAAGTGCTGCTGTCGGCGAAGGACAAGGCCGGCAAACTGCTGGCCGAGTCCGCACCCTTGCCATGAAAGTGCTGATCACCGGCGCTGGCGGGCAGCTCGGGTTCGAACTGCAGCGCACCGCGCCAGCAGGTGTGAGCGTGTGCGCGCTGAAGAGCGGAGATTGCGATATCGGTGATGCGAACGCTGTGGCGGCCGTGGTGCGCCGCGAGGCACCGGATGTCATCATCAATGCGGCTGCGTACACCGCCGTCGACAAGGCGGAAAGCGATCCGGCAGCGGCCGAACGTGTGAATGCGCAGGGTCCGCTGAACCTCGCTGGGAGTGGCGCGCGGCTGCTGCATGTCTCCACGGATTTCGTGTTCGACGGGCTGCGGGGGACACCATGGAAACCCGCCGACCCCACGCAGCCGCTATCTGTCTATGGACGCAGCAAGCTCGCCGGTGAACAGCCCGTTCTTGCGCTGGGTGCGCGCGGACTCGTGCTGCGCACATCCTGGGTCTATTCGACGCACGGCAACAACTTCGTGAAGACGATGCTGAAACTGATGGGCACGCGGCCGGAGCTGCGCGTGGTTGCCGACCAGATCGGCGCGCCGACCTGGGCGCGAGGTCTGGCAGGTGCGCTGTGGCGCTGCGTGGACAGGCCTGCACTCAGCGGCGTTCATCATTGGCGCGATGCGGGTGCGGCGTCGTGGTACGACTTTGCAGTAGCGATCGGCGAGGAGGGGGCGCAGTTGGGACTGCTGCCAGCCGCGGTGCCTGTGCACCCGATCGGCACGCTTGATTACCCCACGCCCGCGCGGCGTCCCGCTTTCAGCCTGCTCGACTGCACCAGTACCTGGCAGGCGCTCGAGTTGACTCCCCCACATTGGCGCATCCAGTTGCGCGGCATGTTGAAGGAAATGAAGGAAGGCAATGGCTAAACTACTCGTCACCGGTGGCGCCGGATTCATTGGCGCGAACTATGTGCGCTATCACGCCGCACAGCATCCCGGCGACACCATCGTAGTGCTGGACGCGCTGACGTACGCAGGCAACCTGGCCAGTATTCAGGACGTCCTCGATGGCAGGCGTGTGCATTTCGTGCACGGCGACATTGGCAACGAAGACCTGGTGCTGGGGCTGCTCAACGAGCACGAGCTGGATACGGTCGTGCATTTTGCAGCGGAGTCCCATGTGGACCGTTCCATCCTGGGTCCGGATGCCTTCATCGAGACCAATATCGTTGGCACGCACGCCTTGCTGAAGGCGGCGCGCAAGGCGTGGATCACGGACACCAAGCGGCCTGCGCATCGCTTTCACCATGTGTCCACGGATGAGGTGTTCGGAACGCTGGGGCCGGACGATCCGCCGTTCAGCGAAACCACGGCCTACGCGCCCAATTCACCGTATGCGGCAAGCAAGGCCGGCTCCGACATGCTGGTGCGGGCTTACCAGCACACGTACGGACTGACAACGACCATCACGAACTGCTCGAACAACTACGGGCCGTACCAGTTTCCGGAAAAGCTCATCCCGCTGTTCATCATTCGCTGCCTGGAGGGCGGGCCGCTGCCGATCTATGGCGACGGCATGAATGTGCGCGACTGGTTGTTCGTCAACGACCATTGCCGCGGTATCGACGCTGCGCTTTCCCGTGGCACCCCCGGCGAGACCTACAACATTGGCGGGCGCTGTGAGCTGCCCA
>JBDSGY010000343.1:0-3658 GCA_039918755.1 Steroidobacteraceae bacterium | reverse complement strand
CCTACACGCGAGCCTTTTCAGGCGGGCTGGCGGAGAAGTATTCCGCGTTTTACACCAGTGACGTCAAACTGCACCTGAGCTCCGTCGGGGATCTCAATGGCAGGCAGGCCATCGTCGATTTCTACACGAAGATGTTCCGGACTGTGCGTGAGGATCTCGAGATCAGGCAGATCGTCTATGACGACCAGGCCATTGTCGGTGACTTCGTCAGCGTATTCACGGCCGTCGAGGATGCTCCGGATTTCGTGGTGGCGCCGTTAAAGAAAGGCGAGTCGATCCGCGTGCCCGTGTTTGTCTATTACACGCTGCGCGACGGCCTGATCTCGGAGATACGGGTGGCGAGGTCTGGTGAGCCAACGCGACCCCGGTAGGGGGCGCGGTCTCCGTTTCAATTCTCCCACACCGATTTGGTGTGATAGGGCACCGACATGAATACCGCCTCGATCTGCCGGATCTTTCCGGCGGCATTCATCTTGAACAGCTCGAGCATGTAGTAGCTGTGGGGCCGGCGATATCGCGAGGTCATCTCGCGGCCGTCAGTGAGCTTGTAGTCGCCCACGCGCCCGGCGTGGTCCATGAACGCGCGTGACAGTACGATGCCGCGCTCGACATCCACCAGCGGGTAGGCGCGCTGCCGCAACCGATCGTCGTAGCGGAAGTTGCCCAGCCGGAACTGCTCCTCGCATCCCAGCGTCATCGTGAAACTCTGCTTCGCCATCGCTGCATTGTTCGTGGTCTGCACGCCGTTCTCGACCCGATCGCAGTCCTTGTCGAATTGCGTGAACAGCGTGCCATCGTTCAGTTGCAGCGTGTCCCAGTAGCCGTCCGCCAGGGAGACGAGCCGCGCGCGCGGCGGCCGGGTGGCGGCAGGAAGGATCTCTTCGAGGATGGCTTTGCGCTCGAACTGCGGATCGGCCATGTAGTTGGCGTCGTCCGCCTTGCGGCGTACCAGCGTCTCCGCCTCGGTGATGCGGGATGCTTCGACCTTCAGTCGCACCACATAGGGTGACACCGCTCCGTTCTCATCGACGTTGCCGAAATAGGCGACCTGTCCCGAGTCCGGGTCCGCCAGTCGCAGCTGGTAACCGCCAACGCGCGTGAGCGTGCCCCACAGGCCGTCGCCCACTTCGAGCATTACATTTTTTTCCGAGTTCCGTACGTTGCCGGCCCACGGTGCGCTCCATGGATCCTTGTGGTTCAGCGCCGACAGGTACTGGTCAAGCACGTCATACAGGCATGCCCGATCGCAGCTGCGCGAACGGGGAATGGCGTTGTCCGGGGCTGCGGACCACGCGAAGGATGAGCCGCCCAATGCCAGGCACAAACCCAGCAGCACCGGCCTGGTTACACGTGGAAGTGCGTACATCGGGACCTCGTTGTGGGTGGCAACTTCGCTACGGCAGCGGATATCGTCATCAGGCCAGCGCGTTCCCGAGTGCGAAACGTCTGCATGCGGCTAGACGGTTCTCCCGACTTGCCTGGTCCAAGACTAGCCCAATCGACCTGCGCAACCCTATTTCCTTGCAAGCAGGTCGACGTTATGACCGTTCATCGCCTTGCGCGCGCTGATATCAATGAAGCCGGGCGGCCCGCGGTATAGTTCGTGCAAATCCGAATCAAGGGGTGATCCATGAAGAAAGTGATGGCATTGGTGGCCGCGGTGGGGCTGTGCACGGCGTGGGTTGGAACCACGTCCGCGCAGGAAAAGGTAACTGCAGAGTCATTGATTGACCGTCAGCAAATCCTCGACCAGATCACGCGGTACTACTACAACTTCGGCAAGGCAGAAAGGCAGAGCGAAGAGAGCTTTTACGCCGACGACGGTGTGCTGATTCTCGGCACGAAGCGATACGAAGGCAGGGAAGGCATCAAGAGCGCCTACAACCGTCCTCCGCCCGCGCCTGCTGCTGATGCAGCGCCGGCGACACCGGCGGCGCCGCGTGAGCGTCTGCCATTCAACATCACCGTCGACAACGCACTGATCGTGGTGCACGGGGAAACCGCGACCTCGCAGGTCATCTTCACCGAATACCGGCCGGAGAAGAAAGGCGATCCGATGAAGATGACGACGCAGGGGAAGGAATACGGCACATGGGTCAAGGTGAAAGGCCAGTGGCTGTACAAGACCCGACAGATCGCTGGCGGCAGTGAGCCACCGGCTGGCTGGAAGGAATAGACGCCGCGACGCCTGCTCGACATTGCGCGTGAGCGCAATCGCACGAACCCGACGCCATAGTCGGCTGCCGCTCTGCGAAATCAGAGCGGCCTGTTTGCTCTAAGCGAACCAACCCTGCCGTCGCGCAACAGCCGTGGTTCCGTCTTTCTAGAGTAAGGGCACCTGGAGCGGCCACGCCTTCCCCGTCTCGCTTGCTTTCCGCATCCTGGATAAGCACCGCGACAGCCGCGCCTTGACCCTTGATCCCGGCCGCAGTAGCTTTGGCGCAACACATAGTGCCGGGGAATTCATGAAGATCAGCATGCTTGTGGTCGCTTTCGCAACCGCGATGGCGATTGCCATGGCGGCAGGTGCCGCGGAGCCTGCCCCTCGCCCCGCACCTGCAGCGGGAGCTGCCGGCGGGCCGCTGGCTGGCGGTGCCCCAGGTCAGGCGCGGCGCAATTATCCGGTCGAAGCACCGGGCACCGTGTGCCCCCGCGCGGCATTGAAGGCGGTCGTGGATGGGTATTCAGCGGCGCTCGCCGCGCACGATGCGGGCAGGGTGAAGATTGCGCCGAATGCGATGTTCACCGAGAACGGTGTGCAGCAGGCGCCGGGTGCGAGTGCGCTGTGGAAGGGCGCGGGTGCCTGGGGGGAACAGAACTATCTCCTGGATACGGAGCGCTGTGGCGCGGTGACCTTCGGCGTCATCAACGAGAACGGACGGTTGATCCATGCCGCGATCCGGCTGCAGACGCAGGACGGTGGCGCCATCACCGAGATCGAGCATGTGCTGGGGCGCGAGAAGGAGTTCATGTACAAGCCGGAAGTGGTGATGGCCACCCGTCACCTCGACTGGGAGAACATCCTGCCCCCTGACGATCGCCAGTCACGCGCGCTGATGACAGCAGCGGCGACCGACTACTTCGCCATGTTCTCCGAGCAGCCCATGGTGAACGCGCCGTTCGCGGTGCGCTGCGACCGCTGGGAGAACGGCATCATGACCACGCCCACGCACAAGTGTTCGCCCAAAGGCCTGGTGATCAAGCATCCGCCGCCGCGCGTGCCGCTTGCCGACGTCGAGGCAGGGCTGGTCGCCGCCTTTGAACACTTCGCCGGCAATCTGGCCGACGTGCACGTGTTCAAGATGAGCGATGGACGGGTGGATTACGCAATGGCAGTCGTGGGTCCCGCCTCGCCGGATCCATGGCTTGCACGCGTGCAGAAATAGGTTTTTACGTGAAATCAAGGAGCATCATGAAGATACAGGGATCGACTCTTTCCATGCTGGCGCTGACGTCGTTGATTGGCGTGCACGCGAATGCCGCGGAGACGCCAGAACCGGCAGAGGCGGCAGACGCAACGCTCGAAGAAGTTGTGGTCACGGCGCAGTTCCGCGAGCAGAGCCTGCAGGACACCCCCATCGCGATCACCGCGATGTCGGCCGCGATGATGGAATCGCGCAGCCAGACCAGCATCCAGGATGTCGCCAACCAGGCGCCC
>JBDSGY010000342.1:0-7509 GCA_039918755.1 Steroidobacteraceae bacterium | reverse complement strand
CGGCGGGCAGGAAGACGCGCTGGACTCCACGGCAGACGCCTGATGGCCCGCTTCGAACCTTCGCCTGCGTTTCGCGACGCGGGACCGTACAAGACCGGCGTGCTGCTGGTGAATTCCGGCACACCGGATTCGCTTGATGCAGCTGGAGTGCGCCGCTTCCTGCGGCGGCTGCTGCGGGATCGCCGCACCATCGAGGTGTCGCGCGCGATCTGGTGCTGGATCCTCTACTTCATCATCCTGCCTCTGCGGCCCGCGCGCGTGCTGCCGAAATACCGGCGGGTGTGGACCGACAAGGGATCGCCGCTGCTGCTGCATTCGCAGGCGTTGCGCGATTCGCTGCGCAGCCGCCTGGCGGAACTGGCCGGTCGTGAAGTCGCCGTCGAACTGGGCATGCTCTATTCAACCCCTGACGTGGCGCAGGGCCTGGCCGCGCTGCGCGCCGCGGGTGCGCAGCGCATCATCGTGCAGCAGATGTTTCCGCAGTATTCGGGCACGACCAATGCGGCCACATACGATCAGATCGGCATCGCGCTGCGCAGCTGGCGCTTCGTGCCGGAGCTGCACCTGGCTGCAGACTATGCCGCGGATCACGATTACATCGATGCGCTGGCGGAGACCGTGCGTGCACATCGACAGCAGCATGGCGACGCCGACCACCTGCTGATCACGTTCCACGGCATTCCCAAGCAGTATGTGGAAGAAGGCGATCCTTATGAGCGCAAGTGCCGTCTCACGGCGACCGCGCTGGCCGCCGCACTGGGGCTTGCAGAACAGGACTGGAGCCTGAGTTTCCAGTCGCGCGTGGGACGCGCGGAATGGTTGCGACCGTACACCGATGACGTGATCGTGCAGCTGGCGAAGCGCGGTGTGCGCACGCTCGATGCCATCTGCCCTGGCTTCGCGGTGGACTGCCTGGAGACCATCGACGAGATCGGCCACGAATGCGACGAGACATTCCGCGCCGCGGGTGGCACCAGGCTGCGTTACATCCCGGCGCTGAACGCCGGGCCGGCGCAGATCAACCTGATTTCAGGACTGCTGCGTCCGCTGCTCTGAAGCAGCCCGCGCTCGCCATGCTCGGCAGGTTTCTCGAACTGGCGCTCGTGGTGGATGACCCCGGCGCGGCCTGGCAGCGCTACCAGCAGTATGGATTTGCCGCGGCGGAAACCGGCGATGTATGGACCTACGCCTACGGCGTGGTGGCCTGCCGCGGCTTCGCACTCGGGCTGCATGCACGTGGCGCCGAGCGGATGAGTGTCGCGTTCGTGCGGCCAGATGTAGCGGCGCTGCATCGTGACCTGGCAGGGTGCGGCGTGCAGGTGGAGCAGGCGCGGCTCGGCAGCGATGTATTCAACGAGCTTGCGCTGCGCGAGCCGGGCGGCATGCTGGTGCGCGTGCTGGAGGCGCGCAGCTTCTCGCCGCCGCCCGAGATTCCGGAGCAGACACAGTTCGGCAACTTCCTTTCCCTGAGCCTGCCCTGCCGCCGCCTCGACAAGGCTGCCGAGTTCTGGCGATCGCTCGGCTTCGAGGTGGAGGACAGTGCCGATCCATGGGAAGGATTCAAGGTTCCCGGTACGCCGCTCGCCTGTCATGCGCGGCGCTCGCTGCCGGAGCCCGCGCTGCTGTTCCGGCAACCCGTGGGCGCAGACCTTGGCATGATCGGCAGCGATGTGCAGCGCGAATCCGTCGCGTCGATAGTCGAAACAGAGCATGTGCTGCTGCGTACCGATGAAGACCTGGCGGTGCTGGTGCTAAGCTGAAATGGGCCGGATCAAGTAACGGGAGTGAACAAGATGGACGAAAAGTCGCTGAACCGCAGGCAGATTCTCGGTGGCCTTGCCGTCACCGCTGGCGCAGCCACCCTGGGTGGCGCTGCCGCGAATTCCGCCGCGGCCGCTGAAGCGCCTGCCTCGCCCAACGCCGGCAGTGCGCAGGCGCCCACCATCACCTCCGTCAGGGACAAGGTCGCCTACATCACCGGCGGCTCCAGTGGCATCGGTCTTGGCATCGCGCGCGCGCTGCATGAAGCCGGCGCGAAGGTGGTGCTGGGCAATCTCGATGACAAGCAGTTCGCCGAGGCACTGAAGAATTTCCCCGCCGGCGATCCGCGCGTGTTCACCGTGGTACATGACGTGATGGACAAGGATGGCTGGCAGCGTACGGCCGATGCCATCGAGAAGAAATTCGGCCCGGTGGACATTCTCGTCAACAATGCAGGCGTCGGCCTGCAGCAGTCGGCGAGCACGGGCTCGCTGAAGGACTGGGAATGGGGCATGGGCGTCAACTTCTTCGGCCCCGTCTACGGCATCAATACCTTCGTGCCGCGCATGCGCGCGCGAGGCACCGGCGCGCACATCATCACCACCACTTCGACCAGCGGCATCCTCCCCAATTCCGGCGCGGGGATCTATTCGGTCAGCAAGATCGCAGCCGTGGGATTGATGGAGACGCTGCGCGCGGAACTCGCCGGCACCAACATCGGCACGTCGGCATTCGTTCCGGGCAACACGACCACGAACATCGGCCAGAGCGAGACGCACCGGCCCGAGACATTGAAGAACGATGCGCCGCCGGCAACGCGACCGGCTGCGGCTGGCGGCGCGCGACCGCCCGCTGCGGCGCGTCCACCGGCACCGACGCCGCCATCACCGTACTGGGCCCGCCCGCAGGATCCGCTCGTGGTCGGCCGCGTGGTCCTCGACGGCATCCTCAACAATGACCTGTTCATCGTCCTGCAGCCGGAGTGGCGCCCTGGAGTTGAAGCGCGCGCCAATGCCTTGCTCGAATCGATGGTGCCGGGCACGCCCATGCCGGCATCGATGACCGGCGCCGGCGACCGTTACCTGCGCACTCCCATCTATGCGCAGGAAATCGCGCATCGCAAGGCCACGCGCAAGCGCAACATTCAGGGCATCTGACGAGCCACGGCCGTGTATTGCGCGAAGGCGCTCTCCATGTTCCTGCGCATGGACTCGGCGGTGGCATTGGCCAGGTTTTCCTGCAGCGTGGGACAATAGCTGCGCGGATCGAGTTTCTGGATCTGCAGCAGCATCTCCTCGTCCATCCCCTCGAATTGCCGGACCAGTGCCCGCGACGCTGTTCTGGACAGCTCGCCGTTCGTCCCGATGCCGGCGCGCAGTGGCGCGGTGGCTTTGCGGAACCGCTTCCTGAATTGCGCGTACTCCGTTTCAAGCGAGCGCTTCAGGGACGGAACCCTGGCGACGCAATGCTGGACGAGTGGCGCGGCGCTTTCTTCCTGCAGCCGCAGCAGCAGGGCGCCCACGGTCTCGGCGGGTGGCGTTGCGGCCGCGCTCAGCGCCACCGGCGCGATGGCGACCAGCATCAGGAGCACTTTTCGCGCGATGGCGCTCACGGGCTTATTTTGCCCTGACATTCAGGCAGATCCTTGCCGGATGGCTTGATCTCGACGATCACGGCGTGGCTTGGCGTCGTGCCTGACCACGAAGATCGCTGCCTGCCAGTAACCGATTCATGCTGATCTCCTGGGCGGCTTTCGGGTTCGACCGTGATGCCGTCAATCTAACTACATCGGCGGTGAATCTCTACTTCGGCAAGAGGGCGATCGACGAAGCTACCACCCCATCAGGATGACGGGCGCAGCCGCCGCCACTGCAGCACCGATCTGCAGGACGACGATCACAAGCGCAGTCGCCGGTGACCGCGGCAGCCACTTGATCGCGAAGTACGCCACGATGGGCGCCTGCGCCACCATTAGGAGCTGCCAGAAGTGGGCTGCGCCGCCCTCATCCGCCTGGCGTGCCGGTCCGTACAGCGCGAGGTAGATCAGCAAGGTGGCGATGGCGCCCAGAGACATCGCGAGGGGCAGATAGGCGCTGGGCTGCCTGATCAACGACGCGAAACTGGATGATGCTGGTGTCATTGCGGATCCTCCTTTGTCCCGAGCGCAGCTTCACATCTTTGCTCGAAGCGAGGATGGAGATCGTGTGTTGATTACGCGGAGTGACCGCGTCGAATCTGGGCGTGACCTCGCCTTGCATGGAACTCCATCCCCTCTCCACACAATCTCCAATTTCCGGGCAGGCTGACCGGTGCACTCTTGTTCCAGGCGGCATCTCTCCATGGAAAGCAAATCATGACAGCAGCACAAGAGCGACCCGGAGGATGGATGAGCTGGACCATTGAAATCACGGTCTGGAAGCTCGCCGCTGCGCTGGTCATGCTGCCGGTCCTCGTCCTGTGGTTCCTGGTCGTGCACCAGAACGACGAGATCCTGGCCCTCATCCGCAACGAAGTGGTGACAGACGTGGCGGGCAAGCGCAGCTGGGCCGGGAGCTTCGTCAACACCAACGACCAAACCCTGCGTGACGTGAGCGTCACGGTGGACTTCCTCGACAGTCAGGATCGCCCCGTAGGAAAGGCAAATGCTGAAGCCGCACAACTGCCTTTCGGCACGCGAGTGGAGCTGTACGCGCCGCTGCCGCCGAACGCCGCCAAGCTGCGCATCTATTCGGTCCAATGGCGCATGGGCAAGACCGCGGCGCTGATGGGACCATTCCGTGAGCCGTGGGAATTCGGTTACCTGATGGCCGACCCTGCGAGGATCCACCGCTGAGGCAATCCCCCTTCCTGTCGACACAGCTCCGGGATCAGACCAACCATCCCTTGGCAATTCCCTTGCGTGCCAGCGCCACCAGGTAAATGGCGATCAGCAGCACTAGTCCTTGAAGCAAAACCGGCACCACGCCGATGCCACCAAGGCCACCGGGCAGGGTCAGCATCCCGGCGTCCTGCACCACTAACCCAGCCAGGGACGCGCCCAGGGCGAAGATCGCCCAGCGCTTCCCAAGCAACAGCCCGATCGAGCCGATCGCGCCGCCGATCGTTGCAACACCTGATGCGGCCGTCGCCCATGCGGGCTGGGCTGCGCGCATGGCCTGCTGAGTAGCGCTGAGCCTGGCCACGTCACCTGGTCCCATCAACACATCGGAGATGAAGGCGAAGATGCCGATCAGATTCCAGAGAAGAGCGAGAACCGAGACGATTTTGAACCAGAGTGGCGCGCGCGCCATGTCGGTGTCCTCCGAATGATCCAGTCCGCTGCGAGTGAACTCTTCGCTACTTCGACAGCATGCCCTTCATTGCAAGTTGCTCCTTGACCGACCTACGCCGCTACAGGCGGGCCGAAGGTATTGGGCTCGGCCTGCCCTCTCCCCATGCAACCCCAGAGGGCAAAGCCGGCGAAGACGACGAGTGCAACCAGAGGCACCGCGCCATCGAGCTGAGCGCCAAGGCTGATGCGATCCGCCCAGATGCCCATGGCGACCACGGCCAGCACCGTGGGCAACATGACCAGCCAGCCCGTGCGACCCATGTCGTGCAGCCGCCGCACGTGCAGGACTGCTGCGGGATACAGCAGAACCAATACACCCCACGGCGCATAGTCGATGGCAGGACCTTTGTACGCGTACCACAGGATGCCCAACGCAAGCGGGAGCAAGGCGGCCATGAAATGGCCACGCGAGGTGCGGCCGCTGGGCTGCACGAACAGCGTGTTATAGGAAGTGCGATGAGACTCGCCGAGCGTCAGTGGTGCGCGCTGCAAGGCGCCCTTGTAATAATCGAGGTAGGCCAGCATCAGCAGCCCGTTCAGGGCAAAAGCAAGCACAGCTGGAACCAGCGTTAGCGCCTGATGGTCGAGGACCGCCCAGAAGAGCGCGGAAGTTGAAACCGCCATCAAGACACATAGTGCTGCTGGAACGAAGTAGCCCAGCAGGACCAGCGTTCCTGCGATCAGCTCGATCAGCATGCAGACGTCCAGAAGACGCGAGTTGACCAGCGCAGTCATGAGCTCGGCGGACAGCGGCTCCTGGCCGGCAGGCGTCGGCCAGAACGAGAAGAAGAAGTAGTTGGCGCCGTTCAGGAGCATCCACGCACCGAAGACCACGCGCGCGACCAACACAAGCTGCTTCATGGTCGGGGCCTGTACGACGCCGGCAACGCCTGGGCGCACGGTAAACATCGCCCGGAAGCTGGCGATGTAGGCAACGGATAGCAGCACATTGGAGGCCAGCACTCTTGCCCCCGCGATCACGCTGCCGGTGGACCATTCCGAAAGGGGCGCGTCCCACCAGAACACGCAGATCGCAACAGGCATGCAGGCGAGCAGTGCGAGCGGCGTGAAGAACCCGAACAGGACGGCGATGCCCGTTATCAACTCGACCGCTTTGACGAGGTCGAACAAATGGGTGTGCAGCAGTGCTGTCAGCATCTCGGCTGCCAACGGGTGGGAGCTGTTGGCTCCCGGCTGGGGATAGATGTGATAGAAGTGCTCGATGCCAGCTGGAATCATCCAGGCCGCGTACCAGAATCGCACGAACCAGGTCACGTACTTCATGGCGCCCCCCAGGTCAGAGTCTTGTGTGCGGTCGCTGCCGCCTATTCATCCTTATAGTCCGATTCGGTGCCAACAGTACAGTCCCGCGGGACGAGATCGGGTCGCATTCAAGGGAAGCGGCGCTGCAGAGATTCACAGAACGCTTTGACTGCTACCGGGTCCGCCGCATCTGAAAGGCACTCCGGAGTCATGGATTCCAATCCCATTTCTATCCTGCGTCTGCAGGTCCCTTGATAGGTTCAATCACCACCAGTCGGGTCCAGCCGCCAGCACCTTTCACCATGAAGTAGCCGCGTACTGGTGGTTTGAGTAGCAGCGCCATGTCCGGCCGATTGGCGGATCCTGGAAGCTGGCCCGGAGCGACGACTACCGGGGCTGCGACGAGCGCCTCGCCTTGAACCAAAACGAGTCCCAGCCGATCGCTGACTGGCACCCAGTTCTCTGCCGTGACGCCCACCGGCCTGCTGGGAGAGTCGGCGGAAAAAGAAAAATATGACAACGACAGCAACAAGACCGCGATGGGTACATAGGCAAGACGTTTCATCGTGCTACCTCGGTAATGGTTTGTGCTCAATCCAGAAGGGTCCAGGTATCCGCGCCGTCGAACCGCCTGACGGCGGCATGAACTTCATTTCAGAATTTCTCCGCGCTTGAGCATCGCTACAAAGTCGCTGATTCGCTTGCTGCGTGTTTCGGGCTTCCTGGCGTTGGTGATGCGGAAGAACAACCGATAGCGTTGCGTTTTGTTGAGTGTGGTGAAGAATGCTTTGGCGGCGGGTTCTCGCGCAAGAGCGGCGATAAAGTCTGCCGGCATCTCCGCGGAGCTGGCGCTGTGATAGGCGGCGTCCCAGCGGCCATCGGCTTTGGCGGCAGCCACAACAGCGAGTCCCGCAGGTTTCATCCGGCCCTCTTTTTCGAGCCGTGCTACGTGTGCGACGTTTGTCTTCGACCAGAGACTGCGTTTGCCTCGTCTGGTGAACTTTTGAAGAAAGGACGTCCCATCCAGGGCTTTCTTCTGACCGTCGATCCAGCCGAGACAAAGCGCCTCGTCCAATGCTTCCGCATAGGTCACGCTGGGAAGGCGGCTTTCTTTCTTGGCAATCCTCAGCCAGATACCAGCATGGTCGGCATGA
>JBDSGY010000341.1:0-8019 GCA_039918755.1 Steroidobacteraceae bacterium | reverse complement strand
GGACTTGCGCCAGGCCTGTTCCATGGCCTCCTGCAGCGCCAGCACTCCCGGCGCGGACAGGCGCGCATGCGGCTCATGACCGGTGTGGCGCGTACGCGCGCAGTTGATGATTTCCGCCAGCGTGATGTTGCTGATTTCCCGGCCCGGAAACAGCTTGCCGTCGTCGGCCTGCGCCAGCAGCCCGCTGCGTTCGAGATGCTCGGCCATATCCGCGATGGCCATTCCCGGCAGGGCCAGCGCGCGCGCCAGCTGCTCCAGTGTCCATGGGGCATCGCCGGCGCGATGCCCCTGCGCGACCCGCGTCATGATGTCCAGCGCCAACCGTTCCTGCTCGTTGCTGGAAAGTCGCAGCGTGGCGTGTCCCATGCGCAGGTAGTTGGGATTCTGCACATAGAACGCCAGCTGGGCGCCAGCCAGCAGGATCAGCCAGCCCAGATACGTCCACACGAACACGGCGATGACGATGGCAAAGCCGGCGTACACCAGCGTGAGGCGCGTGGTGTACAGCACCATTGACGTGAACGCCTTGCCGGTTGCGGCCCAGACGATGCCGGCGGCAAGCCCACCCACCAGCGCCGGCATGATGCGCACCCGTGTGTTGGGCATCAGCACGTAGATCGCGGTGAACAGCCCGGTGACGATGAAGTAGGGAGCGAGGCTGATCAGCAGATGCATCGCATGCGTGCCCAGCGTGAACTGCTCGGGCGTGTAACTGACCACGCTGTCGAAGGCGAGCTTGGAGAGCGCGATGACCGACACCACCACCAGCGGCCCGACGGTAACCAGCACCGCGAATTCCATCACCCGCCGCTGGATGCTGCGGGCACGCCGCACGCGCCACACGAAATTCAGGCTGTCCTCGATCTTCTTGACCGTGCCGACCAGCGTCCACAACAGCAGCGCGAGACCCACGACACCCACGAGGCTGCCGCTGACGTTCTCGCCGAACTCCATCAGCCGGTGCACGATCTGCGGGCCGGCGGCGCCCACCGGCCGGAAGAACTCGAGCAGGAAGGGTTCCAGTTCGCGATGCGCGCCGAAGGCCTTCAGCACCGCGAAGCTCAGGGCGATCAGCGGGATCAGCGCTAGCAGCGTGGTGTAGACCAGCCCGGTCGCGCGCAGCGTGAGTTCGCCGCCGATCACGTCGCGGATGATGGCGTAGGGATAGCGCAGTACACGCAGCAGGCGTGCGAGCGGATTGTCCTGCAGCGTGTGTGGCCCGAACAGGGCGCGGTCCAGCAGGTTCCAGGTTTGCTGCCACATAGCGAAACGTTACGGCAGCGCGGGGCCAGTGATCCGGTGCAGCGCTTCTTCGTAGTTGGCCACCGTCTGCCGGATGACCTCGGGCGGCAGGTGCGGCCCCGGTGCCTGCTTGTTCCAGGCCAGCGTCTCGAGGTAGTCGCGTACGTATTGCTTGTCGAAGGATGGCGGACTGGTGCCCACCTGGTAGCTGGCGGCGGGCCAGAAGCGGGAGGAATCCGGGGTCAGTGCTTCGTCGATAAGGACGAGCTCGCCATCCGGCGCCAGTCCGAATTCGAACTTGGTGTCGGCGATGATGATGCCGCGCCGCGCGGCGTAACTGGCCGCGAAATGGTAGAGCGCGAGGGCAGTGTCGCGCACGCGTGCTGCCATGTCCGCGCCGACGAGCCTGGCTGCGGTCTCGAAACTGATGTTCTCGTCGTGATCGCCCACGGCCGCCTTGGTGGCAGGCGTGAAGATGGTCTCTGGCAGCTTTTGCGCCTGTTGCAGTCCAGGCGGTAAGGCGATGCCGCACACTTCGCCCGTGGCCTGGTAGTCCTTCCAGCCGGACCCGATGAGATAACCGCGCACCACGGCCTCAATGGGCAGCGCCTTGAGGCGACGCGCCACAACGCTGCGACCTTCAGCCTGCGCCCTTTCGACCGGATCCGGCAGCACCTCCTCCAGCGGCCGGGTGAGCAGGTGGTTGCCGATGATGTGGCCGGTGCGCGCGAACCAGAAGTTGGAGATGCTGTTTAGGATGCGGCCCTTGCCCGGGATCGGATCAGGGAGGATTACGTCAAACGCAGACAGCCGGTCGGTTGCGACGATCAACAGGCTCTGGTCGTCAATCGCGTACACGTCGCGGACTTTGCCACGGTGCACCCGCTGCAGGCTCTGCAAGCTGGTTTCATGAACGGCAGTAGAGGCGTTGGCTTTCAAGCTTGCTAACATAAACGATATGCAGTGGACGGGAAAACTCATCGGGGGCGCGCTCGGGATGGTCATGGGCCCATGGGGCGCCGCCGTCGGTGCGGCGCTGGGTCACCAGTACGACGTAACCGCCCAGCGGCGCATTGCCCGGCCGGTGGGCGAGCAGTTCTTCATGAGTGCTTTCCGCGTCATGGGGCATGTGGCGAAGTCCAGTGGGCGGGTCACCGAGCGGGAGATTGCGGCGGCGCGCAGCGTCATGCAAAGCCAGCGGCTTACGCCGGCGCAGGTCAAGACCGCCATTGCGCTGTTCAACGAGGGCAAGCTGCCCGACTTCGATCTGGACCGGGAGATGGATGCGTTGCGCGCTGCCTGCAGGTCGCAGCCGCAGGTCCTGCGCGTGTTCATGGAGATACAACTGCGGTTCGCCTTCGCCGGCGGTGACATGACCGGCGTTGCGCGCGGCCGTGTGGCGCGGGCGGCTGCGCTGCTTGGCATCGCGCCGCAACTGCTGGCACGCATGGAAGCGGCGCTGCCTGGCGACGACGGCCGCTTTCCCCAGGGCGCTGGGGCCGATCACGCTTCGCGCATGCTGGCGGCCTATCGCACGCTGGAAGTTGACCAGTCCGTGACCGATGAGGCGCTGACCAAGGCCTATCGCCGGCTGATGAGTCGTCATCACCCGGACAAGCTCAAGGCCAACGGGCTGCCGGAATCGATGATGGCGCATGCCCAGCAGCGCACGCACGCGGTGCGCGAGGCCTATGAACTGCTCAAGGAACAGCGCGGCATCGGCTGAATCGGGACGGCTGCAAGCCAAACCGCGTCAGGCTCGCGTAAACTTGGGCAGATGCCAGTTCTCAAATCCTGGATTGCGCCTTCGATCCTCTCCGCCAACTTCGCGCGGCTGGGCGAAGACGTCGACGCGGTGCTTGCCGCTGGCGCCGATGTGGTCCATTTCGACGTGATGGACAACCACTACGTGCCGAACCTCACCATCGGACCGCTGGTCTGCGAGGCGCTGCGCAAGCATGGAGTGCGCGCCCCCATCGACGTGCATCTCATGGTCAAACCCGTGGATCGCCTCATTCCGGATTTCGCCAAGGCGGGCGCGTCGATCATCAGCTTCCACCCCGAAGCCAGCGAGCATGTCGATCGCACCATCGCGCTAATCCGCGAGCAAGGCTGCCAGCCGGGCCTGGTCTTCAATCCGGCAACCCCGCTGCATTACCTCGATCACACGCTGCACCTGCTCGACCTGGTGCTGATCATGTCGGTGAATCCGGGATTCGGCGGCCAGAAGTTCATTCCGGCGGCGCTGTCCAAGCTCGCCGAAGTGCGGCGTCGCATTGATGCCAGCGGCCGGTCGGTGCGTCTGGAAGTGGATGGCGGTGTCAAGATCGACAACATCGGCGCCATCGCAAAGGCCGGGGCCGATACCTTCGTGGCCGGCTCAGCGATATTCGGCGAGAAGGACTATGGCGCGGTGATCAGCGCCATGCGCCAGAACATCGACAAGGCGACGCTGCTGACAGCCTGATTGCGATGGCCGACGTGGACGACTATTCGTCGTCCTCGTCATCGAAGTCATCTTCATCATCGGTGTCACCAACGCGTGCGGCCGGGGGCCTGGCCACGATCTTCGCGCCGCCCGCCGCCGACTGCGTCGGCACGGTCACCGGCCGCGTCTTCATCTTCGGACGCGCATTGAACACGACGATGGTCTTGCCCGTGGCGCGCAGCAGACCCTGTTCTTCGAGCACTTTCAGCACGCGCCCGGCCATTTCGCGGGAGCAGCCCACCAGGCGCGACAGTTCCTGGCGGGAAACCTTGATCTGCATGCCTTCCGGATGCGTCATGGCATCAGGCTCGCCGCACAGGTCCATGATGGCGTGGGCCACACGGCCAGTGACGTCGACGAACGCGAGGTCGCCGAGCTTGCGGTTGGTGCGGTCGAGACGCGTGGCGAGCTGCGTGGCGAGTTCGAACACCAGGCCCGGCGATTCCGCAGCAATCTGCCGGAATCGCGGATAGGTCATTTCAGCCAGTTCGCATTGATTGCGCGTGCGCACCCAGGCGCTGCGTGTGGGCTGGTCGTGGAACAGTCCCATCTCGCCGAAGAACTGACCTTTGTTGAGATAGGCCAGCACCATCTCGTTGCCTTCTTCATCCTCGATCATCACTTCGACCGAACCGCTGATGATGTAGTACAGAACATCAGGCAGGTCGCCAGCGTGGATGATGACTGTCTTCGACGAGACAGTGCGGATGCGGCAGTAGCTCAGGAAGCGATTGATCGCGGGGATGTCGCTCAACGGCTTGATGCTGTCTTCCATTTTTATCGTTCTCGGTTGACCCTGGGGCCGGAACTTTGTGCTTCCGGACTACTGACGTCTTTGTATTACATAACGTGCTGCCCTGGCAACCACTGACCCCGTGATGCGCGTCGCAGTTATATCCAGCGCGCGGTGGTCGTCATCACCCTGGCGGTGGCCTGCATGATCTTTTGCACGGGCACTGGCAGCGATACACCGCCTGCGTGCAGTGCGAGTTCGCCGTGTGCCTGTTCGTCGGCACGCATCTGGGTGACGATGGCCCGGCTGCGTTCGTCTTCGGCAGGCATCTCTTCGAGATGGCCATCCAGATGCCGCTCGACCTGCCGTTCCGTTTCGGCCACGAAGCCAAGGCTGATCCGGTCGTTGGCGAGCCCGGCGACGAGGCCGATGGCGAACGAGCCGGCGTACCACAGCGGATCGAGCCTGCTGGGGCGGTCATTGAGTTCGTGCAGGCGCTGTTCGCACCAGGCGAGGTGATCGGTTTCCTCGCGGCCAGCCTTTTCGAGCAGGCCGCGGATGGCCGGGTCGCGTGCGACGAGGGCCTGGCCGTGGTAGAGCCCCTGGGCGGCAATCTCGCCGGCGTGATTGATTCGCATCAACTGGGCGGCCTGGCGGCGGGCCGGTTCCGAAGTGGGGGCTCCCAGGGACCCCGGACGGGGCGGGCCGCGCGGGCGGGCGCAAACATAGCCCGCAGGGCGCGATCCGCGGAGCCGAGGAGCTGATCCGCAAGGCTTCGGTCTGGTGTCATGGGGCTACAATATAGAGCGTAGGTGGCAGGCACTGCACCCACCCTTATCGGCTTTGCAATGCCAGAGGGCATTGATTACACTCTGCGACCCTTTTTTAGGCACCCCCCGGCGTTCGGGGAGCCTCACAGCAGCGGTCCGGAAAGCACGATGAGCACAGTATTCGCAAAGCCCGCCGAAGTTCGCGCGGACTGGTTTGTAGTCGACGCCGAGGGCAAGACCCTGGGACGTCTGGCCACCCAGCTGGCGCACCGCCTGAAGGGCAAGCACAAGGCTGATTACAGCCCGCATGTGGACATGGGCGACAACCTGATCGTGCTGAACGCCGAGAAGGTGCATGTCACCGGCGCCAAGCTCACCGACAAGTTCTATCACAAGCATTCCGGCTACCAGGGCAGCCTGAAGACGATCTCGCTGGGCAAGCTGCTGCAGGAGCACCCCGAGCGCGCGCTGGAGTTTGCTGTGAAAGGCATGCTGCCGAAGAACACGCTGGGCCGCATGATGTTCCGCAAGCTGCATGTGTTTGCCGGCAAGGAACATCCGCACGCCGCTCAGCAGCCCAAGGCGCTTGAGCTTTAATCCCGCACGATAACGGTCAGGAACTAGTCAAACATGGCAGCGACACAGTACGGCACCGGCCGCCGCAAGACGGCAACGGCGCGGGTTTACATGAAGGCCGGCACCGGCGCGATCACGGTCAACGACCGTCCTCTCGATGAATTCTTCGGTCGTGAAACCGGCCGCATGATCGTGCGCCAGCCATTGCAGGTGGCGGAGGTGGAGGGCCGTTTCGACTTCACCGTGCACGTTGAAGGCGGCGGCATCACTGGCCAGGCCGGGGCAATCCGTCACGGCATCACGCGCGCGCTGATGGAATACGACGAAGCGCTGCGCCCGACGCTGCGCAAGGCCGGCTTCGTCACCCGCGACGCCCGCGAAGTCGAGCGCAAGAAAGTCGGTCGCCGGAAAGCCCGCCGCGGACCTCAGTACTCGAAGCGCTAATCGAGTCCGCGCGCACCAGCGCGCCGGTCTCCGAGACAGCTGGCGGGAATTCACTTCCCGCCAGCGCGAACAAAGAGATCCGGAAAATGGCCGAAGGCCGATTTTCCTGATGATCATGGGGGATCGTCTAGTGGTAGGACTACGGACTCTGACTCCGTCAACCTAGGTTCGAATCCTAGTCCCCCAACCAAAAAAGAAGGGCGTCGCAAGCGACGCCCTTTTTCTTTGTGTCACGCGAGGGCGCCGTTGGATCAGGCACCGACCGCCTTGTTCTGTTCCGGCAGCAGGCCGCGCGCATCGGCTCGCCGCACGGCGGACAGCACCGCGAGAATCGACGCGGTAATGATGTTGGAGTGTACCCCGACACCAAACAGGGTCACGCGCGACGGAGTCGTAATCTCTACGAAGGCGGCGGCCTTGGCTTCGCTTCCCTTGCCGATCGACTTCTCTTCATAGGAGAGCACGTCGAACGGCAAAGCCAGCGCGCGGACCAGCGCGTCGATCGGCCCGTTGCCGCGACCGGTGAGCTGCATTGGCTTGCCATTGCGCACCACATTGAGCGTGAGCAGTTCGCCATCGGTGCCATCGGTGGCCGTGACCAGATGATGTCCGCGGTATTGGTATTCACGCCCTTCGTGCGCAAGATATTCATCCTCGAACAGTTTCCAGATCTGTGGGGCGGTGATTTCCTTGCCGCTGGAATCACTCAGCGCCTGCACCACCGGACTGAACTCGATCTGCAGCCGCCGCGGCAGCGAGACGTTGTATTCCTGCTCCAGCAGATAGGCGACACCGCCCTTGCCGGACTGGCTGTTCACCCGGATGACGGACTCATAGGTGCGGCCCACATCGCGCGGGTCGATCGGCAGGTAGGGGATCTCCCAGGAGTCGTCGTCCTTGCGCTCGGCAAAGCCTTTGCGGATGGCGTCCTGGTGCGAGCCGGAAAACGCGGTGAACACCAGGTCACCCACATACGGGTGCCGCGGATGAATGGGGAGCTGGTTGCAGTACTCCACCAGCCGGGCTGCCTCGTTGATATTCGCGAAGTCGAGGCCGGGGTCTACGCCCTGTGTATAGAGATTGAGCGCCAGCGTGACGATATCCACATTGCCAGTTCGCTCGCCGTTGCCGAACAGGGTGCCTTCGACGCGGTCGGCGCCGGCCATCATGCCCAGCTCCGCCGCGGCCACGCCGGTGCCGCGGTCGTTGTGCGGGTGCAGGCTGATCTGGGCGCAGTCACGCTTGCGCAGATTGCGGCAGAACCACTCGATCTGGTCCGCGTAAATGTTGGGCGTGGAGACCTCGACCGTCGTCGGCAGGTTCAGGATCACCGGCTTCTGCGGCGTGGGCTGGAATACGTCCATCACCGCTTCACAGATCTCGAGCGCGAAATCCTGCTCGGTAAAGCTGAAGGTCTCGGGCGAATACTGGAACGACCAGTCCGTATCGGACTGCACAGCCGCCAGTTCTGCGATCAGCTTGCCGGCGTCGGTGGCGAGCTTGATGGTCGCCGGCTTGTCCTGCTTGAACACCACCCGCCGGAACAACGGGGCGGTGGCGTTGTAATAGTGCATGACCGCCCGGGGTGCGCCCTTCAATGCCTCGAAGCTGCGCTTGATCAGATCCGCCCTGGCCTGCGTCAGCACCTGGATGGTGACGTCCTCAGGAATCAGGTTGTTCTCGATCAGGTCGCGGATGAAATCGAAATCCGTCTGCGACGCGGAAGGAAAGCCCACCTCGATCTGCTTGAAGCCGGTGGCCACCAG
>JBDSGY010000340.1:0-4216 GCA_039918755.1 Steroidobacteraceae bacterium | reverse complement strand
CCGTCGCGCCACCGCCCGCTGGGAGCCGGCTGTGATTCCGGCGGTGGCTTGGATGCAGCAGGGGCGGCAACGGTCAGGGGCGCGATGATTTCGGGCGTCGGAGCAGTCGGTGGCACGGATGGCGATGGCACCGGCGGCGACGATTTTGCGATGGGAGACTTGGTTGTTGCCGTTTTCACCGGGGCCGTTGGCGGGGCCAATACCGGGGCCATTGGTGGATCTGCTTCGGCTGCCGGCCGGCTTACAGATGCGGCGGCAGGCGAGGTCGCAGCCCGAACTGGCCGGCGTTCCTGCGCGCGCGCATCGATGCGCCGCGCCTCGTCGCGGGTGCGCCAGTAGCCAGCCGCGTAGACCGCCAGTACAGCGGCGACGCTGGCGGCTACCAGTTCGTTGGATACCCTGCCTTTGGCTCCCGGTTTCTTCACACCTGACTGGCGCTGGATCCGGGATGCCGTCCAGCGCCGGTGATTTCCAGGATCAGAGCTTCACTCGCGCGCCAACCTGGAACATCCTGCCGATCATGTCGTAGAACACGGCATTGGTCGGCGTATAGCCACCGCCTGGCGGAATGGGCGGCGCGATGCCCGGCTTGCGGTCGAACAGGTTGCGGATCACGCCGAACACCTCCACTTTGGCCTTCGATGATACGTCCCATTCGTAGGACGACGACAGCGTGAAGTTGGTGTAGCTGCCGATAGTGTTGCGGTTGATCGACTTGTTGCCCGCCGTCGAGGTGTCGGCCACGAGCGCTGGCGTGTAGCGCGGATCATCCGGGCCGATCAAGTCGACGTAGAGCTTGGCCGATCCCACGTACCGCGCCTGCAGTGTAGTCCTGAAGCCACCCAGCGAGTAGGTGAGCATCGCGTTCGATTGCCAGTTCGGTGCTTCCGAGAAGCTGGCCGAATCGTCGACGCCACCCGAACCGACCTGGCCGGCGTAGTTGGTCCCCACGCCGCCCTGCAGACCGCTGGCGGCTGTCGGTGCATTGCGCTTGGAGGATTCGAGCGTCAGGTCCTTCAGGTAGCTGGACAGCACGCGCAGGCTCATGTTGCCGGGCCATGAGGGTACGATCTGGTCGAGCCCGAAGCGGTAGGACACCTCGAAATCAATGCCGCGCGTCTTGAACGCCTCGGCATTCAGGCTGCCGCTGGTGATGCTGGTGATGGTTGAGAAACCGCTCACCGGATCACCCACTCCGGCGATCTTCGCGCACAGCGGATCGGTGCCCTGGCTTGCATAGCAGGCCGCGGTTATGCCACCGGTGGATACCGGCGCGATGCCGTCGCGGAGCTTGATGTCGTAGGCGTCCACCGAGACGCGCAGCCCCTCGAGAAAGCCCTGCGGCTGCAGCACGACACCGATCGTCCAGGTGTCGGCCTGCTCTGGCCGCAGGTCGTAGTTGCCGCCGCCGTTGCGCAGGATGTCGACGTTGTTGTTCACGCCGGTCCAGGGGTTCGCCACCGGGAATGACGGTGTATCGCGACCGGGGAAGAACAGTTCGCGGAAGCTCGGCGCGCGCACGTCAGAGGAACGGGTTGCGCGGAAGCGCATCCAGTCAATCGGCGTCCATTGCAGATTCAGCTTCCAGGTGTTGATGTCGAAGGTCTTCGACGCGGCCACCGCGGCGCTCTCGTTGCGCGTGCGCCGGTAAGCAGCGTCGAAATCGAGCGCTTGGACAAAAGGCAGATCACGCAGCAGCGCGAACTGCGTCTCGACATAGCCCTCGATCACCTTCGTGGAGCCGAGGAAGTTGCCACCGAAATCCGGCGCCCAGAAGTTCTGCGGATCCGGATGGGTCGTGGCGCTTTCGTCCTTGCGGTATTCCATGCCTACGGCGATCGCGATTGGGCTGGCCCAGCCCTGGATCGGCGCACCCTGCAGGTTCCAGCCCACTGCGTTCTGCGTGTAGTTGAAGTACTCGTACTCGGTGCCGAACGCATAGGCCTGCGCCTGCGGTGTGGCATTCGAAGTACCCAGCAGGTTCAGCGGCACGCAGCCCGAGGCGAGCTGACGCACGGTAGCGCTGGGGTTCAGCGTGGCGCGGCAGACAATCTGGCCAGTGCCCGGCGTGATCACGGTCTCGTTGTCGACGATGGAGTCGATCGCGAAGTCGAACGGCGACACCGTCCACTGGTTCACGCCACAGGTGACAGCCTCGGCGGCGGTCATGCCAGTGGCGCGCGTCGCAGCCGTCTGGCAGGCGCCGGTCAGGCGCGGCAGTCCCAGCACCGACGAGTTGGTGGCGCCGCGGCTGTCCTTTCGCGCGTTCTCCAGCGACTGCGCCTGTTTGTTCTTGCCGTACGTGTAGTAGGCATCCCACTTGAAGGTCTCGAGAAACGAACCTTTGGCGCCTATGACGCCGCGGTAGGTCTTGTTGTCAGAATGCTGGATCGGGGCGGGGAAGGCGGTGTTGGCCTTGCCGATGTAGAAGCCATCCTTGTCGGTGCCTTGGTTGTAGACGCCGTTGCCATTGATGTCCATCAGCGCCAGCACCGAGCCCGGCACGAATGCATTGGGCGCACAGGCCACGGTCACCGTGGTCGTGGTGCAAGTGTTGCCCTTGATCAACGCGCCCGAGGTGGTGGTACCGAGGATCGAGTACTGCAGGCCCACCTGCTCGCGGTCGGTGCGGCGCTGACCATACGAACCCTCGATGAAGCCTTCGATGCTGTCTGTGATGTCGTACTGCATGCGCGAGTAGAACGTCTTGCGTTCCACCGGCACGCGCAACTGAGTACCGAAATCCTGCGGCAGGCCTTCGCCGCCCACCATCACGCGGTTGGCCGGCGAAATGAAGTCACCGGTCTGCCAATTCACCAGGCCCGTGCCGGCATCGTTGAACTGCTTGTTGCGCAGTGAGGTGGGCAGTCGGGAGTAGTCCGCATCGGCAGTGAACGCAGCTGCGGGGCCGGTGGTGACGGTCTGGAAGCTGGTCGTCGCGATGATTGAGCCGGATGGCCTCACGGTGGCGCGAGCATTGTCGGTAAGAAAGTAGTCCGGGTAGGTGGCCTCATACGCTGCGGGGGTATTGAAGATGGCGTAGGGCTTGCACCAGCTGCTGCGCACGGTGGTGCAGGCGCCGATGCCTTTGCTGTCGTCATACTCGCCACCTGCGATGATGTGCCCGCGGCCACCAAACAGCGAAGTGCCTGCCGCGATGGCAAAATGGTTGCTCTTCCCGTCACCGTGGGGTGTGCCGGACGTATCCACCTGCAGGCGCACGCCCTTCAGATCGTGATCGAGCACCACATTGACCACGCCCGCAACGGCGTCGGAG
This sequence comes from Steroidobacteraceae bacterium, assembly GCA_039918755.1. GTDB lineage: Bacteria > Pseudomonadota > Gammaproteobacteria > Steroidobacterales > Steroidobacteraceae > ZC4RG30. Next base: position 939 of record JBDSGY010000340.1, on the reverse strand, counting down.
CCGTAGGCTGCGGAGGCGCCGCCCGTTACGATCTCGGTGCGGGAAACGAGATTTGAGGGAATGAGGCCCAGATCCACTGATCCGCCGTTGGTGCTCGGCACGAAGCGATGCCCATCCACCAGCGTCAGCGTTCTGCTGCCGAAGAAAGGGTTCAGGCCGCGCAGGTTCGCGAGCTGGGCGCCGATGTTCGAGCCGGTGACATAGTCATTCACCGATCCGACGCTGGTGTTGACCGCCGATACCTGCGGATTGTTCGCGGGCAGCTGGCCGACGGCCTCGCCGACATTGACGATACCCAGTGCGTCGATGGTCTCGCGATCGAGCACGGTAATGGGATTGGGCGAACTGAATCCCGTGATCTGAATGCGTGAGCCAGTGACAGTGACTTCGCTGAGCTCCTGCTCTTCGGTGGCCTTCTTCTTCTCGTTGTCGCTACTGGTCTGCTGCGCGCTGGCTATTGCAGCGAGACCCATGCCCAGGGTCATGACGCTTCCATTCGCAAGGCCGCGGAACAGGCGCGCACGGCGGGCCGCACCGGTGTTTCGTGTATTCAAGATGATCCCCCTGGTTCGCGGTACGATTGGTCCGCTTGTCGATAATCAATAAAACAGTCTTCGCTCATCATCTTTGGCGTCACTGAACACGTGATCAGCCGGTGACAAGTTCCAGCTCGTTGCCGTCCACGTCCTTAAGACGAAGCGTCTTGCCATCGTCGTTCAGGACTTTTCCACCGAGCCGGACGATGGCTTCGGCCGCAGCTGCGCGGTCGAAAGGCTTCACTCGCAAGCCGAAGCGCGCGATTTGTATTTTTCCTTGCCCGTAGACATAGGAAGTCTCTTCCAGCAACAGGCGGGAGCCATTGCGGAAGGCAAACTCGGCGGTGTGGGCATCACTGCGGCGTTCTTTGCCGTAAAGGGTACGGTAGTACCGCAACGCCTT
>JBDSGY010000339.1:0-8216 GCA_039918755.1 Steroidobacteraceae bacterium | reverse complement strand
CAGTATCGGCCCGAGATAGATGGACTGCGGGCAATTTCAGTTGTCGCGGTCATCCTCTGGCATGCAGACGTCAGTGCATTCGCCGGAGGGTTCGTCGGCGTGGACGAGTTCTTCGTCATCAGTGGCTACCTGATCACATCGATCATCCGTGCGGGACTTTCTGCAGGGCAGTTCTCCTTCGCGAACTTCTACCTGCGCCGGGCGCGCAGAATCCTGCCGGCGCTGTTCCTGGTATGCATGGCCTCACTGCCATTTGCATGGCTGTGGTTATTGCCGGAGCAGCTGACGGACTTTTCACGCAGCCTGGCGGCGGCGAGCCTGTCACTGTCGAACGTGTACTTCTGGGCGACCAGTGGTTATTTCGATGTGGTCACTGCACTGAAGCCCCTGGTCCATACGTGGAGCCTGTCGGTGGAAGAGCAGTATTACCTGCTGTTTCCAGCGTTCCTGTGGGGTTGCTGGAAATGGGCGCGAGGGTGGACGATTCCCCTGCTGACGGTAGCAGTGATCGTCAGCTTTGCGCTGGCGGACTACGGCGCGCAGCGTGGCGCCTCGAGTGCGTATTATCTGTTGCCGGGCAGGGGCTGGGAGCTGGGCCTTGGTGCGCTTCTGGCCATGGCGCCGGACTTCCGCAGTCGGCTGCCGCAGATACTCCGCGTGATATTTTCTGCTGCGGGACTGGGCGCCATCGTGGCTGCAGTGTTCCTGTTCGACAAAAGCACGCCGTTCCCGGGCCGCTATGCATTGATACCCGCAGGCGGCGCCGCGTTGCTGATGGGCACCATTGGTCCTGCGGACAGGCTGTGCCGGTTGCTCGGCAGCAGGCCCCTGGTCGCGATTGGCTTGATGAGCTACAGCCTGTATATCTGGCATCAACCCGTACTCGCCTTCGCACGGCAGCGCATGTTCCAGGATCCGCAGGGCATGGCGCTGGTGGCACTGCTGCTGTTGACTGCGGCGCTGTCCTATGCGAGCTGGCGGTGGATAGAGAAACCGTGCCGGGAAAGTGGCATCGTGCCCACGCGACGACTGCTGACCGCCTGCGCCGGAATGACCGTTGTGCTGGTCTGCGCGGGCGGATGGACTGCATGGCGGCAGGGTTACCCAGCGCGCTTTCCGGCAGACACGCAAACTGCCGTCCAGCGACAAATCCCCACCCACGACAATGGCTGGTGTTTCTACTCGGTGGATACGGATGCAAGCCTGCAGCTTGGCGAAGCCGGACAGCGTTGCATGCTCGGTGCGCCCACCGCGGGCAGGACCGTGCTGTTGTTTGGCGACTCCTTCGCCGGGCAATACGAGCCGCTGTGGGATGCGCTCGGCAAGCATTATGGATTCCGGGTGCAGTCGGTTACGACAGACTGGTGCTCACCGGCACTGAATTCCACCTTCATCGGCCCAAGGTCCAGCCGTGCCTACACACAATGTCAGCTGAACAGGGCCTACCTGCGCGAGCACATCCAGGATTTCGACGCGGTGGTGCTGGGGGGAGCCTGGATCCTGGTGCAGGAACACGGCTTCATGCCGGCCACCGTGGACCTCGCCCAGTGGCTGGCTGCAGCGGGCAAGCGGACGGTCATCATGCCGAGCCCCCCAGCCTACGATGGAAACCTCAACTACTCCTTCTCACTGGCGGCCAAGATCGGCCGCCCTCTGGACCCTTCCGCGTTGCCATCCAAGGCTGGCGCCCGGGCCATCGCAGCGGATTCCGCGCTGCAAGGTGCAGTCCGGGGTTTGCCCGGGATTCACTTCGTGCCACGCGAGGCGGTGTTCGACCCCGCGATCGGTCATGGGCATCTCACGGCAAAGGGCGAGCCCTATACATCCGACGGAATGCACATCAGCATCTACGGGTCGACGGAGCTCGGGCGGCAGTTGCTCGCCAGTGGAAAAAGCGATGAGCTGATCCGGGCGTTGCTTGGCCATGCCACGGTGGTTGCCCCATGAAAACCCGCAATGACGGTACACACACGGAAGCACCTGGGTGGCAGACGCCCGAGGGCCTGGTGGTGAAGCCGGTGTACAAGGCGGCCGACATCGAAGGGATTGCCTTCGTTGCATCGCAACCAGGCGAGCCGCCTTTTGTGCGCGGCCCCCAGGCCACCATGTACACCACCCACCCGTGGACCATCCGCCAGTACGCGGGTTTTTCGACCGCAGAAGACTCCAACGCGTTCTATCGCGCCGCGCTCGCCGCCGGCGGACAGGGCATCAGCGTCGCGTTCGACCTGCCGACTCATCGCGGCTATGACAGCGATCATCCGCGGGTGGCCGGCGATGTGGGCAAAACCGGCGTTGCCGTCGACTCCGTCGAGGACATGAAGATCCTGTTCCGTGACATCGAACTTGCGAAGGTGTCGGTGTCGATGACGATGAATGGTGCGGTGTTGCCGGTGCTCGCTGCTTATATCGTCGCTGCCGAAGAGCAGGGCGTCTCGCCAGCGCAGCTGGCGGGCACGATCCAGAACGACATCCTGAAGGAATTCATGGTGCGCAACACCTACATCTATCCACCGGCGCCCTCGATGCGCATCGTGGCCGACGTGATTGAATATTGTGCCACCCGGATGCCGCGCTTCAATCCGATCTCCATCTCCGGATATCACATGCAGGAGGCCGGAGCGAGCCAGACACTGGAGCTGGCATTGACCCTCGCCAACGGCCGGGAGTACGTGAAGGCCGCGCTGGCGAAAGGACTCGACATCGATCAGTTCGCCGGGAGGTTCTCGTTCTTCTGGGGAATAGGCATGAATTTCTATCTGGAGATCGCCAAGCTGCGTGCCGCGCGGCTGCTCTGGTGCGAGATCATGCAGGCCTTCGGCGCAAAGAATCCCCGCAGCATGGCGCTGCGGGCGCACAGCCAGACATCCGGCTGGAGCCTGACGGCGCAGGAGCCGCATAACAACATTGTCCGCACCACGATCGAGGCCATGGCGGCTGTCTTTGGTGGCACGCAGAGCCTGCACACGAATTCGTTCGATGAGGCCCTCGCATTGCCCACGGAGTTTTCGGCACGGATCGCCCGCAACACGCAGTTGATACTCCAGGAGGAATCACACATCACCGCCGTCGTGGACCCCTGGGCCGGCAGCTTCATGATGGAGCGGTTGACGCAGGACATGGCGAATGCCGCAACAGTCATCCTTGCCGAAGTCGAGGCGCAGGGCGGCATGACTGCGGCCGTGGAATCCGGCTGGGCCAAGCTGCGCATCGAGGCCAGCGCGGCCGGCAAGCAGGGCCGGATCGATTCGGGCCAGGATGTCATCGTGGGATTGAATCGCTATGCATCCGCTGAAGACCCGACAATGGAGCTGCGCGAAATAGACAATTCAATCGTGCAGGCCACCCAGGTGCGTCGCCTGGCAGAACTGCGGACGCAGCGGGACGCCTCCCGCGTGAACGCGGCGCTGCGGGAATTGGGCGCCATCGCCCGCAGTGGTGTCGGTAATATGCTTGAAGCCACGGTCGCAGCGATGCGCTGCCGCGCGACGGTGGGAGAAGTCAGCGCGGAGCTGGAACAGGTCTTCGGCCGCCATCGTGCACAGATCAGAAGGATATCCGGCGTGTACGCAGCGGCTTACGGCAAACCCGAGGAGTGGGCGCAACTGCAGGGCAGGGTGCGCGCATTTGCAGCAAGAGACGGACGACAGCCGCGGTTGCTGCTGGCAAAACTCGGGCAGGACGGGCATGACCGTGGCGCGCGCGTCATTGCCACCGCCTTCGCGGACCTGGGTTTCGACGTCGATATCGGTCCGCTGTTCCAGACGCCCGAAGAGTGCGCGCGGCAGGCGATCGAAAACGACGTGCATGCCGTCGGCATCAGCTCCCTGACGGCAGGTCACAGGACGCTGGTCCCGGCGTTACTCGCAGAATTGCGTCGCACGGGCGGAGAGGACATCACCGTGTTCGTGGGTGGCATCGTCCCGCCTGCAGATCGCGAATATCTGTTGTCGCTGGGTGTAGCGGGCATCTATGGACCTGGCACGCCAGTGCTGCAAAGTGCCAGCGACGTACTGGCAGGGATCGACCGTGCTGCCGCCAGGCGATGACGGATGGTTGTGACGCCGTCAACGGAGCCACTGCTGCAGGGGGACCGCCGCGCCCTCGCACGCGCCATCACGTTGATTGAATCCACACACGCTGCCGATCGCGAACATGCCGTTGCGCTGTTGCAGGCCATTCGTCCGCGAGCGAAGCGCGGGCTGCGCATCGGGATCTCGGGAGTGCCTGGAGCAGGCAAATCAACGCTGATTGAAGCGCTCGGCATGCAGGCCATAGCCGCAGGACATCGGGTGGCGGTGCTTGCCATCGATCCTTCGTCAGCGTTGACCGGTGGTTCGATCCTCGGTGACAAGACCAGGATGGAACGCCTTGCCGGCAACGAGGCGGCCTTTGTGCGGCCCAGTCCCACCCGCGGTGCACTGGGCGGCGTGGCGCAGCGCACCAGTGAGGCCATCCTGTTGTGCGAGGCCGCCGGCTACGACGTCGTGCTGATCGAAACCGTGGGCGTCGGCCAGTCCGAGAGCGCGGTAGCAGACATTGCCGACGTTTTCATGCTGCTGCAGCTGCCGAACGCAGGCGATGACCTGCAGGCGATCAAGCGCGGCGCGATGGAGCGCGCGGATATCCTGGTCATCAACAAGGCAGACCTGGACGCGGCCGCAGCACAACTTGCGGCGATGCAGCTGCATGCAGGCGCCCCCCGCGCAGCGGTGCATGTCGTCAGCGCCCGTGAATCCACAGGCATCGTTGAGCTCTGGACAGCCGCGGCTTCACTTGCGCAGTCCCGTCGTATCGTCGCCAGCAACGTGGCCGCCGGCACCGCGCCCGGCCGGCCGTTTCGTGTGCTTGGCATCCAGCAGATCGCAATCGGTGGCGAAAGCAAGGCGCGGCTGCGGCACCTGTGGGTGGAACTGCTCGGCCTTTCGGTCGAACGATCTTTCGTCAGCGAGCGGGACAACGTCGATGAGCACATTTGCTCAATAGGAGGCGGATCGCAGGGCGTGGAAATCGACTTGATGCAACCTCTGGACCCGAGCCGCAAGCCCGCCGTGCACGTCCCGCCGTTGAACCATATCGGTCTGTGGGTCGACGACCTGCCGCGTGCGGTGGAGTGGCTGGCAGAGCAGGGAGTCCGGATGGCCCCCGGCGGCATACGCAAGGGTGCGGCTGGCCACGACATCTGCTTCATCCATCCCAAGCCGGGCGACGGCTATCCGCTGGGTGGCGAGGGTGTGTTGATAGAACTTGTGCAGGCTCCGCGCGGGGGCGATTGGTCATGATCAGAAAACTGTTGTCGGGATATCGCGCATTGAAACTGGCGAGCGCAGCATTTGCGACCACCGCCAGGCTGCCCCAACTGGGAACCCTGGACGCATATCTGCAGTCCTTCTGTCCGCTTGCACCCGCGCTCAAGGATGCCACGGCGCTCGATATCGGGTGCGGTCCGAATCCGCAGAATCCATTCCAGGCAGGGCGGCTGTTCGGTCTTGATGTCCGCGAGAATGCGGAGAAGAACGTCAAGCGCGCGGATCTCGCGATTGAGCCTATTCCGTATGCCGACGCCACGTTCGACTATGTCACCGCCCATGATTTCCTGGAGCATATTCCCAGGGTCGCCTACACACCGGGCATGCGTTTTCCATTTGTCGAACTCATGAACGAAATCTGGCGGGTGTTGAAGCCGCAGGGGATCTTCATGTCCTATACCCCCATCTATCCCTATGCGGCCGCATTCAGGGATCCCACCCACGTAAACATCATGACCGACGAGACGTTCCCCCTGTATTTCGACAATCGCTCAAGGCTTGCGAGCGCGTACGGGTTCAGGGGGGCGTTCGAAATCCTGGGACAGGCATTGTCCCCACCCCAGCTGGTCAGTGTGCTGAGGAAAGATGTCGTGTAAGTCTCAGGTGGCGCGGTCGCGGCAACAGGCGCCACCTGACCGGCGACTCACCTGATCGATGGTGCGGCCCGTCCCATCAACGCCCGCAGCAACCGTTTCCGTGGCGCTGACGACCTGCAACGGCGCGAAGTACCTGCGGGAGCAGTTGGCGAGCCATGTCGCGCAGACCCTGCTGCCCTGCGAGATCGTGGTCTCGGATGACTGTTCGACCGACGCAAGCGTCAGCATCGTGGAGGCCTTCGCACGCCAGAGTCCGGTTCCCGTGCGCCTGATCCGTAACCCGACCCGGCTCGGGTACTCGGAGAACTTCCTTGCCACCATTGCGCGCTGCCGCGGCGATTTCATCGCCTTGTCGGATCAGGACGACGTGTGGACCCCTGACAAGCTCGCGATCTGCCTCGAGGCAATGCGCGCCAGCGAGGCCGCCCTCACCATGCACTCCGCAGCCGTGGTGGACGGCGACCTCAACGTCATCGGGGAGCTGCGGCAATTCGGCGCAGGCAGGAAAGCGGTCTTGCCGCCGCTCGCCATCGATCCTTTGCCACTGATGGCCTATGGGCTCACTCTGGTCTTTCGCCGCCGGCTGCTGCAGCTTGTGGACTGCGCGGCGCGGCCGCATTCGGCGTCCTTTCCGGAACAGCTGATGTCTCATGACGAATGGATATTCCTGCTGGCCTCGATATTCGGGACGATAGCCATCGTCCCGGATCGCCTGGTGCTGTACAGGCAGCATGGAGCCAATGTCTATGGCGAGGCCTCGGCCCCGGGCAGCGGCGTGCAACGCTGGCGCCAGATTTCGCTGGCGGGCTATGAGCGTCGGCTGGCTTTCCTCAGCGAGGTTGCCTCTGTGCTGGAGCAGCACGGTCCGAGACTGGAAGGAAGGGATCGCTGGCTGGCGAAGCAGGGTGCGCGACGTTACATGCGGCTCGCCTCGCACATGCAGCGGCGGCTTGCGATGCACCGTGCCCGCGGCGCGCAGCGGCGGATGGCCCGCTTCGCCGGCATGGTGCTGCATGGCGCGTACCTGCCCCGTGCACTTGGCCTGAAATCCATGCTGAAGGATTTCCTCGCAATCGTCCGGAATCCTGTAGGTAACAGCGAGAACTGAGGGTGCTCAGGTGGCCCGGTCGCGGCTCCAGCGTACGTGCGTGGGACTGCCAGCCTTGACCGCCGCTACAGGCGCGCGTCGGAGCAGGCGCGCAAGGCGCTGCATGCGACCCGGACGCCACAGTTGCTCTTCTGCGCGCGCGTACCAGTAGACGAGGCGCTGCCATAACGAACGCCTGATCGGCTCGACCGGCAGGGCCATCACGTCGACCTGCCGCCATGCGCCTTTCTCCCAGTCGGCACGCGAGCGGATCAGCGACGCCAGCGCTGTCGCCGATCGAAATTCGGTTTCGTATTTCACGTAGTGCCCGACGTCGGGGTCGAAACGGCCGTAGGTCCACGTGGGGCTGCGATCGCGCCGCGATCGCGCCGTGTACATCACATACGGAAACACCTTCACGGCGCCGAGCAGATGCCGGCGACGCAAGTGATGGGCGAGAAACTGCTCCTCGTTCCAGCCATCGTGGTGCTTCATCTCTTCGTACAGGGCGTCTGGCTCGAGCAAGATATCCTCGAGACCGTCCAGGAACGTTTCAATATGCTGTCGCGACACGACGGCATGCCGGTCGTTCACGCCGCCCCAATGCTCGCCATCGGGCACCCAGATGGCTTCCGGATCCAGTATGGACAGCGGTGGATGGGGGGAGGTCCAGCGGAAATCTGAGCGGCTGATGATGAAGCGATCGTAGCGGTCCAGCAGGCCATCGCGCCGCAGTCCGTCGAGCAGCAGCCAGCGACAGTAAGGCAGGATCGCAGACGCACTCTCCCGCGGCTCGGGCATCTTGATCCTGCCGGCCCATACGCCCTGCAGGCGGAGCACGGATCGCCACGGACGGGGGGCAAGCGCCCGCTCGCTGCACAGGCGCTGCTGCGCGAAGTCGAAACCTTCGCCGTAATCAGCGTAGTCCGGCGATGTCCAGCGGTAGCGGGCGTGCTGCCAGTAGGGATTGCCGTAATCGTAATGGCCGTCAATCGTCAGTGCGACCGCGAGATCGGCCTGCAGTTCGTCGAGCACATGACGCTTGAAGAGGGGAAACGTCACATCGTGGGAGCGTGTCTTGGCGAGCAGACAGACCAGCACGCGCTCATTGCCCGGACCTCGCGCGTTCACTTGGGAGCCGGGCGGGGCGCACGCAGTGCGGCGGGAAGAACGCGATCCCATAGCGGCAATCGATAGATCGACGTGAACAACGGTTTGAAGATC
>JBDSGY010000338.1:0-4353 GCA_039918755.1 Steroidobacteraceae bacterium | reverse complement strand
GCATGCCGAGATCGAACGACAGCGCGACCACGAGGCAGCAGCGCTGCCAACGGACATCGACTACGGCAATGTGTGCGGGCTTTCGAATGAAGTGCGCCAGCGGCTGGCTGAGGTGCGGCCGATGACGCTGGGCCAGGCTGCACGCGTGCCGGGCATTACTCCCGCGGCAATTTCATTGCTGCTCATCCACCTGAAGCGCAAACGCGCCAGCGCGTAAGGCTCCGAAAATGGACGATCAGGTCACGCAGGATACGCAGACTCGACGGATAGCGATCGCGCTGGCCATCGCCCTCGCCCTGGGCGCGGGCGGATGGTGGTTCTGGCATCGGTCTGCCAGCGCGAAGCCTGCTGCAGGTGTTGCAGAAGCGGCGCCGGCCACGGTTGCGGCAGCGGCGGCGTCGCAGGCCGCGCCAGCGATCAAATATCCGCTGACCACGGCGACGGAATCCGGTCCGGTGGCCGCACCGGCGCTCTCGGATCCCGATGCAACAGCGCGGGAAGGGCTGGCATCGCTGTTCGGCGAACCTGCGCTCGCCGAATGGCTGATTCCGGAGCAGTTGCTGCGGCGCCTCGTCGCGACGGCGGACAATCTGCCCCGCAGCACGCGCAGCGAGTCCCTCAGGCCGGTGCGGGCACCTGCCACACCGTTTGCCGTGCGCCGCGAAATGCTGGAGGCATCCACCGGCACGGAGCGCATCACGCTCAGCGACGAGAACTTCGCCCGGTATGACAGCGCCGTCGCGGTGCTCGCAAAGACCGACATGGGCGCGGCTGCAAAGCTGTACCGGCAGCTATATCCGCTGCTGCAAAAGGCCTACGAAGACCTGGGCTATCCCGATAGATATCTGAACGACCGCGTGGTCGATACAATCGACCACCTGCTGGCTACGCCGGAGCCGCAGCAGCCACTGCTGCTCGAGCAGCCCAAGGTGCTGTATCGCTATGCAGATGGCGATCTTGAATCCCGGTCGACCGGCCAGAAGCTGCTGCTGCGCATGGGCGTGAAGCACACCATGACGATCAAGCAGAAGCTGCGCGAGTTTCGCGCGCAGATTGCCAACAAGGAGTAAGGAATGGATTTTCTTCAAATCGGCTATCTGCCGATCATCATCCTGATCGCGATCGTCATCGTCGCGATCCGCGCTTTGGTGCAGGTGCCGCAGGGCTACGAGTTCACGCTGGAAAAATTCGGCCGTTACAAACGCACCATGGAACCGGGCCTGCATTTCATCGTGCCTTTCTTCGAGGCGATCGGGCGCCGCATCAACATGATGGAACAGGTGCTCGATGTGCCGCGCCAGGAAGTGATTTCGAAGGACAACGCCATGCTTGGCGTGGATGCCGTGGTGTTCTTCCAGGTGCTGGACGCCGCCAAGGCTGCCTATGAAGTGGACAATCTGCGGCTGGCGGTCATCAACCTCACGATGACCAACATCCGCACGGTGGTGGGCTCGATGGACCTTGACGAAACGCTGTCCAAGCGCGACGAGATCAACCACCGGCTACTGCGCGTGGTCGACGAGGCGACATCCCCGTGGGGCATCAAGGTTACGCGCATCGAGATCAAGGACATCCAGCCGCCGGCCGACCTGATCGATTCGATGGCGCGGCAGATGAAGGCCGAGCGCGACAAGCGCGCGAACATCCTCGACGCGGAAGGTTATCGACAGGCGGCCATCCTCAAGGCAGAAGGTGAGAAGCAGTCGGCCGTGCTCGAAGCGGAGGGACGCAAGGAAGCCGCCCTGCGCGATGCCGAGGCCCGGGAACGGCTTGCTGAAGCGGAAGCCCGCGCCACCACGATGGTTTCGAAGGCCATCGCAGAGGGCAACACCAACGCGCTGAATTATTTCGTGGCCCAGAAATACATCGAGGCGTTGAAGGAGTTCGCGACGTCGCCGAACCAGAAGGTGTTTTTCCTGCCGGTGGAGGCTTCCAGCCTGATCGCGTCGGTAGGCGGCATCGCAGAACTCGCCAAGGACGCCATGCAGCAGCAGGCGATCGCGCGGGCTGCGCCGGTGATCAATACCGGGGCGCCGCGATGATCGCGTTCGCGCAAGGTCTGCAGTGGTGGCATTGGTGGATTGCCGCCGCCGTGCTGGCCGCCATCGAAACCTTCCTGCCAGGTGCGATGGCGATCTGGTTTGCGGCTGCCGCCGTGGTGGTGGGTGGCCTGCTGCTGGTGGTGCCCATTCCTTGGCAACTGCAGCTGGTGCTGTTCGGCGCACTGGGCGTGGTTGCCATCCTGGTGTGGCGTCGATACCGCCATCCCGACGCGCCTGAATCCTCCCAGTCCGCGCTGAACCAGCGCGGCTCGCATTACATCGGCAAGTCGTTCACGCTGGTCGAACCCATCGAGGGTGGCAGCGGCAAGATCCAGGTCGGCGACTCGGTCTGGCTGGCTCGTGGCGCGGATGCGCCGGTGGGTGCGCGGGTGCGCGTGGTGGGAGTGGATGGCGTTGTGCTCAAGGTCGAAGCCCTGGGCTAGCACCGGATGCAGTGAAATAACACTGCGAGACGCTTCTCGGTTTGCGCGTGCGTGACCATCGAAGCGGTTGGAAACGTGAAGTAAGCCGTACAGGGACATACGCGTCTGTTCCATAAGGAAAGCACGAACAATCGATAACTGCTCCGGCTGCAAAGTCTGTGACCGTGGGTACCGACGATGCGGTCTGGCAGGAATTCCAGGATTCGGAGCGCCATGCCCTGGCGCGCCGGTGTGGCGTACACTGAGGCTGCCGGGTGGCACCGCCCGGCAACACAAGAACACTGCTCGCATCGGGGGAAACGATGACATTGCTCAGCCAGCTTCTGGATCGCAAGGGCCATGGCGTTTGCGCAGTGGCGCCGGGCACATCAGTGATCGATGCCATCCGCAGCATGGCGGCCAATCACATTGGCGCGTTGCTGGTGATGGAGAGCGACAGGCTGGTTGGCATCATTTCCGAACGGGACTATGCGCGCAAGGTCATCCTGCACGGCAAGGCATCCGCCACCACGGCGGTGCGCGAAATCATGACTACGCCGGTAGTCACCGCCGGGCCCGCGGATACCGTGGACCACGCCATGCGCGTCATGACCGACCGGCGTATCCGGCATCTGCCGGTGGTGCAGGGCGAGCAGGTGATCGGGGTGGTCTCGATCGGTGACCTGGTGCGCTCCGTAATCGATGCCCAGCGCACCACCATCGAAGCGCTGCAGAGCTATATCCAAGGCTGAATCCCTGCGAATCCTGGGCATCGCGCTGCGGAAGTGAGCGCCGTGCACTCGGGGTTCGCCTGATTCCCGCTGCGCTGCTTTGCCTTGCTATGAAAATGTGACGCATCGGGCAAAGCGCCACGCAGAAATAGCCGATAAGTACCTCTGACGCCCGTAAAAGAGGTCCGCACAGACATGGCATCGCAAGTCGAGAAAACCCCCGTTGGTGCCCATGGCCAGATGCTGACCTTTCACCTGGGCGGCGAGACCTACGGAGTTGACATACTGCGGGTGAAGGAAATCCGCGGCTGGTCGCCGGTGACGCGGATTCCCCATTCGCCAACCCATGTACTGGGTGTGCTGAACTTGCGCGGCGCCATCGTCCCGATCATCGATCTGCGACTGCGCTTTGCACTGCAGTCGGCCGAATTTTCACCCACAACGGTAATTATAGTTCTCTCACTGCACATGGAAGATGGCGTGCGCGAGTGTGGTGTGGTCGTGGATGGTGTGTCCGATGTCGTCGACATCGCGGCTGATGCCATCAAGCCACCCCCCTCTCTGAGCAACGGCAAGTCCTCGGACTTCATCAACGGCATCGCGACTGTCGACGACAAGATGCTGATCGTGCTGAACGTCGATGACCTTGTAGCCCGCGATCTGGTCTGCGCAGCTGCTATCGCAGCCGCCTGACCTGATCCCTCTTCAGCAACGAAATCCAGGATGCAGCCATGAAATTCATTGAGATCTTCTCTGCCCGGAACTCACGCTCCGAAATGCAGAACCTGACCGGACAGATCGCCGCCATCAACAAGGCGCAGGCGGTTATCGAGTTTTCGCTCGACGGCATCATCCTGACGGCAAACGAGAATTTCCTCCGCACAGTGGGCTATTCACTGGACGAGATCGTCGGCAAGCACCACAGCATGTTCGTCGATCCGGTCTATCGCGACAGCGCCGAGTATCGCCGGTTCTGGGACAAGCTCGCGCGCGGTGAATTCGACGCCGGCCAATACGTGCGGGTAGGCAAGGGCGGCAAGGAAGTCTGGATGAATGCCAGCTACAACCCGATCATGGACGTGCACGGCAAGCCATACAAGGTGGTCAAGTTCGCCACCGACATCACCAGCCAGAAGCTGGCGTCTGCAGAGTCGGACG
>JBDSGY010000337.1:0-3264 GCA_039918755.1 Steroidobacteraceae bacterium | reverse complement strand
CCGCCAAGCTTGACCACGATCAGCCGTGCCGATGCGCGATTCATCGCGGTGCCCGCACCCCGTTCGATCTGCGCCGCGCCGCCGCCCCAGCCGGCATTGACTGCCACGTACTGCACACCGTCCATCTCGTAGGTGATGGGGCCGGATACTGGCGCTGATTGCACGGGCATTTCCCACAGCAGCGCGCCGTCCGTCGCCCGGAACGCGGCCAGCGTCTGCTTTGTCGTGCCTTCGAACACGAGGTTGCCCGCCGTCGTCAACACGCCGCCATTGCCATGGCGTGGCAGCGGCACGCGCCAGCGTATTTCCTGCTTCACGGGATCCCATGCAATCAGGCCTGCCTTCTCGCGCGCATCGCCGATCTTCTGCAGTTCCATGCGTTTCTTCAGTGTGTCGCCCGTGTAGCCGCCCCAGCCACCGTTGGAGCGGAAGGGCTTGGGCACGAAATTCGGGTCCAGCGCGTACACGAACCAGTGTTCGTACTGTGGGAAGTAGGCGAGTCCGGTGTCGGGGTTGTACGCCATCGGAAACCAGTTGTGGCCTCCCCCGGGGCCGGGCGTCACCAGCACCGGCTCGGTGCCATAGTGCGCTTCCACGTTCATCGCCGGTCTGCCCGTCACCGGGTCGATTCCATGGGTCCAGTTCACGGGCACATGATTCTTCGCCTGGATGAACTGCCCGTTGGTGCGGTCGATGACGTAGAAGTAGCCATTCTTCGGTGCGTGCATCAGCACCTTGCGTGGCTTGCCGTCGATGACGAGGTCTGCCTGCACGATGGACTGCGTGCACGTGTAGTCCCAGTCTTCTTCGGGCACTTCCTGGTAATGCCAGCGATAAGCACCGGTCTTCGCGTCCAGTGCGACAATGGAACAGAGGAAGAGGTTGTCGCCACGCGCCGGACTGCGGTGCAGCTGCGCGTCCGGCGAACCATTGCCAGTGCCCACATACACCAGCTGCAGTTCGGGATCATAGGCAATGGAGTCCCAGGCATTGCCACCGCCGCCGAGCTTCCACCACTCTCCGGTCCACGTCCTGGCGGCCATCGCCATCACGCTGTCGGAGGCTGCGCCGTCGGGCCCCTTTGCCGGGTCACCTGGCACGAGATAGAACTTCCAGAGGAATTTGCCCGTGTCCGCATCCCACGCGCTGACGAATCCACGCGCGCCCAGATCGGCGCCGCCATTGCCGACCACCACCATGCCGTCGAACACCCGCGGTGCGCCCGTGATGGTCCATGGCCATTCATTGCCGAAAGTGCGGGATGTCCACACCGGCTTGCCGTTCTTGGCATCGAGCCCGATCAGCCGGCCATCGAGTGTCGCGATGATGACCTTGCCTTTCCAGAAAGCCAGGCCGCGTGCAACCGGCTCGCAGCACGCGTAGCGCCCCATTTCCCGTGGCACCTGCGGATCGTGGGTCCAAAGCCTGTGACCGGTCTTTGCGTTGTAAGCGGTGGTGATGTTCCAGGCGCTGGTGTTGTAGACCACGCCGTCGACGAACAGTGGCGTGGCCTCCACGCCGCGAAACGTGTCGAGCTCTGCCGTCCATGCCAGGCCGAGCTGCTGCACATTCGATTCGTTGATGCGCTTCAGTGGACTGTAGCGCTGGGCATCATAGGTGCGTCCGTCCATCAGCCACTGGCCGGGTTCGCTGTGTGCGGCCTGCAGACGTTGTGCATCCACCGGCGCTGCGGCCAGCGCAACGGACGATGCTGCAGCCAGCGCCAGCACGAGTGAGGCAAGCGCCCCGATGTGATGTATTCTCATTCGAACGATCGTAAAGGATGCGGGGGTCATGAAAGCAAGTTCCGGGCTCACGTTGCCGGTTATCGCTGCCGTGCTGGCAGGATGTGCCGTGCAATCCACCACTGCACGGCGCGGCGATATCCTGATCGATGGCAAAGGCGTGCACCCCGAGAGCGTGACCTCCGATCGCCGCGGCAATCTCTACACGGGCAGCGTCCCCGGCACCATCTATCGGGCCGGACCGAAGGATTCCACGGCGGTACCGTTCATCGTGCCGGATGCCAGGAATGGACTGCGTTCGCTGCTCGGTGTGCTGGCCGACGACAGGCAGGGCCGCCTGTGGGTATGTTCGGTCGCGAATTCCTTTGGGCCCCGCACGCCTGGTCCCGCAGCGCCGTCCGAGCTGGCCGCTTTCGAACTGGCGTCCGGCAAACTCGTCGGCCGCTGGCCGTTTCCCGCTCCGGGCGGAACGTGCAATGACATCGCCATCGCCGGGGATGGCGCTGCGTATGCAAGCGATACGCCTGGCGGCCGCATCCTCAAACTTGCGCGGGGCGGCAGCGCACTGGAAGTCGTCGTGGCGGACGATCGCCTGAAGGGTATCGATGGCCTGGCCTTCGGTGCTGACGGTGCACTGGTCATCAACAATGTGCAGAAGAACGAACTGTGGCGCGTGACGCTGCCTGTCGCGGGCAAGCCCGCGACACTCACGCTGCTCAACGCCTCGCGCAAGATGGAAGGCCCGGATGGCATCCGTCCCCTCGGTGGCAATCGCTTCCTGCAGGCGGAAGGCACCGGCGGCCGCATCACCATCGTCACCGTCGAAGGCAACAATGCGCGCATCGAAGTGATCCGCGAGGGGCTGGACTCCTCTCCCGGCGTCACGCTGATCGGCAATACGGTCTATGCCGTCGAGGGCAAGATCCAGTACCTGTTCAATCCCCAATTCCGCGGCAAGGATCCGGGCCCGTTCAAGGCCATCGCGATTCCACTGCCACGCTAAGGAGCGCGCATTTGAAGAATTTCATCGTCCTGGCCTTGTGTGTAGCGGCCGGCACCGCGCTGGCGCGTGCTCCCGGCGAGAGTTCGGCCTGGCACCCGTCGAATTGCGATCACGCCTGTCTGTCGAAGTTCGCCCGGGACTACATGGCCGCGCTCGCGAAGCGCAACCCGGCTGCGCTGAAGCAGCAGAAGGCCGTGCGCTTCACCGAGAACAATGTGGAACTGCCGTTCGGCAAGGAAGGCCTGTGGGCCACGGTTACCGGCGTCGCGCCCAGCGGCATGATTGCCGCCGATGCCCAGACGGGGCAGGTGGCATGGATCGGTACGGCTGAAGAGAATGGCAAGCCGGTTTATTTCGCGTTGCGGCTCGGGGTGCGGCAGGGCGCAATCGCCGAAGCCGAGACGGTCGTGGTGCGCAATACCGGCCTGCCGCTGCCCTTCGGCGATGCCACCAAGGTGGTGCACGACCCCTCGTTCAACGACATCCTGCCGCCGGAACAGAGGCGTTCGCGCGAAC
>JBDSGY010000336.1:0-2910 GCA_039918755.1 Steroidobacteraceae bacterium | reverse complement strand
CTACGCCCGCTACGCCGGCAACACCTCCAACTCCCGCACAGTAGCAAGGTTCAGAGATCCATCCTCGCCGCCTCCACGGCGGCGAGTGTGCCGTCATCTGCGACGCGCATGGAAATCTGGATGGGCTGACAGCAGACCTGGCAGTCCTCGACATACGACTGCGACCCCGCCGACAGATCCAGGCGCACCAGCAGGTTTTCCGAGCAGTACGGACAGTCCAACTGGACGAACTGTTCCAGTGCGTCGCTGCCCGCATCCTGCGCCGGCTCGAACACTGGCTCGAGCCCGTACAGTCGATCGATTTCAGTCTGTTTCGCTTTCATTCGGTATGCTGTGCAGCCACCATCCGGAAGACACGAGCATGCCGGAACACCAGGACCACACTACGCCAACAGTGCTGCGACCGGAAGACCATGTTCTGGGGCGCGCGACGGCACCCATCCTGCTGCTCGAGTTCGGCGATTTCCAGTGTCCGACGTGCAAGCAGGCGGCGCCGGTCGTCGACATGCTGCTGAAGCAGCATGAGCAGCAGATCCGCTTTGCGTTCCGGCACTATCCGCTGGAAAACCTGCATCCGGACGCGGTGCTGGCGGCCGAAGCCGCCGAAAGCGCCGCTGCACAGGGCCGGTTCTGGGACATGCACGCATTCCTGTTCGAGCATCAGCAGCATCTGAAGAGCCCGGACCTCGAAGGCTATGCGGCGGAACTTGGCCTCGATGTGACGCGCTTTCGTGCAGACATGCGTGAGCACGTGCATCTGGCGCGCATCGGGGCAGATCTGGCACTCGGGCAGCAACTGCAGGTCCGGTCCACGCCGGGCTTCTTCATCAACGGCAAATTCCAGGACGTATCGTTCGGCATGCGCTCGCTGCACGACGCCGTGCAATCGCTGCTGGACTAATACAGAAGGCACGCATTGGCGCAGTTCTGCCTGATCCCGGCGCGGGCGCGCCCACCGGTACCGGCTTAACCCGCGCCCTCTCCTACCAGCGCCGCGAACCGCGCCAGGTCCACATTGCCGCCGCTGAGGATCACGCCTATTCGCAGGCCGCGCAGCTGGTCGCCGAATGCGGCCGCTCCCGCAAAGCCGAGCACGCCCGTCGGCTCCACCACCAGCTTCATCGCTTCCGCCAGCTGGCGCATGCCGGCTATCAATGCCGCATCACTCACCGTGACGATGTCTGCCACGGCGCGCCGGATGATGGGAAAAGTCAGCTGCCCGAGTGCCTGCGTCTGGGCCCCATCCGCGATGGTCGCAGGTGTTGCGATCTGCACGATTTCACCGCGCCGCATCGACTGCTGCGCATCGTTGCCCGCCTCGGGTTCCACGCCATACACCCTGCAGCCGGGCATCGCCTCTGCCGCCAGCAGGGAGCCGGACAGCAGTCCGCCGCCGCCCAGTGGCACGAACAGCGCATCCAGCTGCCCGACCTCCTCAAACAGCTCGAGCGCCGCCGTACCCTGCCCTGCGATCACATGGGCATGGTCAAACGGTGGGATGATCGCAAGACCATGCCGCGCGGCGAGCGCCTCGCAGATGGCGACGCGGTCTTCGGTGAAACGATCGTAGTGGACGACCCTCGCGCCGTAGCCAGCCGTGGCGATCACCTTGATGGACGGCGCGTCCAGCGGCATGACGATGGTGGCCGTCATGCCCAGCAGCTGCGCTGCCAGCGCAATCGCCTGGGAATGGTTGCCGGACGAATACGTCGCCACGCCGGTGCGCTGTTGCGCGGCGCTCAGCTGCAGCAGCGCGTTGTACGCGCCACGGAACTTGAAGGCACCGGTACGCTGCAGGTTTTCGCACTTGAAGAAGAGCTGGGCACCGAGGGACGCATCGATGCGGCGCGACGTGAGCACCGGCGTGCGATGCGCTGCACCGCGCAGACGGAGCGCGGCGGCCAGCACATCGTCACGTGCCGGAAGGGACGTATCAGACTCCGGATGGGCCGGCGGCGTCGGCGGCACCATCGGTGCCCAACGCGGGTTCCGCGCCGGTCAGCCGCGCCAGCGCCATGATGCGCGCCGGCAATGCCCGGTATCCAAGGCTGCCGCCGGCCGCCGCGCAGCTGCCACGCCATGCAACCAGCAGCGCGAGGCCAGCACTGTCCGCATCCGTCACACCCGCAAGGTCTGCTTCCTTCGCCGTCGTCAGCAGGCCACCTGCCTTCAGCTGTTGCCACAGCCAGGGGGCAGTCTCCATGGTCAGCGCCCCGGCGATCGCACAGCGACCATCACCCTTCTCGGCAAGCTCTGCGGGCGCGCGCATGATTACTTGCTGGCGGGCTTCGCCACGCCCTGGGTCTCGAGGCGCTTCAGCAAAGCGTCGAGTCCCTTCTGGTCGATCTCGAGGCCGAAGTCCTCGCGGAAGCTCTTGACGTAACTGATGCCCTCGATCACGACGTCCCACACCTTCCAGACGCCTGCCTCGTTCTTGCGCAGGCTGTAGCTCACTGCCACGGTGGCGCCGTTCGAGCGCTTGATCTCCGTGCGCACGCTCGCCCGCGGTGCAGCGGCGTCACCCTGGAACGGCAGGACCTTCATGCGGTCGCCCGTGAAGTCGAGCAGGGCATCGCCATAGGTGGTGAGCAGCGAGCGGTAGAACGTGGTCACGAAGCGCTTGCGCTGTTCCGGCGTGGCCGTGCGCCAGTTCTTGCCGAGCACCTGCTGCGCAGCGAAGTCCACGTCCACATGCGGCAGGAACACCCTGTCGATGACCTTGTAAAGGCCATTGATGTCCTTGCGATAAGCAGCGCGATTGGCATCCAGATCCGCGAGCAACGCGCGTGAGCTGGTGTCGATGAGCTTCTGCGGCGAGGTGTTGTCGATGACCGGATCGGCGGCGTGCACGACTCCGAACGACGCAAGCGCGAGCACTGCCACCGACAACACTGCTGAACGAAGACTGAA
>JBDSGY010000335.1:0-4009 GCA_039918755.1 Steroidobacteraceae bacterium | reverse complement strand
GAGCACCGCGTTCGGACCTGCCGGCGGCAGGTTTGCGGGACGCGCAATGGCACCGGGCCCGGTGTAGAACGATCCCGGCACGATGACGAGGTAGCCGTGCGAGGCGACTTCGAGCAGGTGCAGGCGCGTGTGCGCTGCATCGTCGGTGCACGCCCCGTTGCCGAATGCGTATACACCGAGCTTTGTCGTGCCCAATGCGGCGAGATTTGCCGGACGGTAAATGACCTGGCCGGGCAGCCTGGCGTCCACCTCCTTCAGCGCGGGAAACCTGCCGGTTCCGGGCGTATCAGGCAGCGTGTTGCGCAGCGCGTCGTTTGGATCTGGCGCTGCAGGTGCTGCGCAGTATGCAACAACGCAGCCGGCCATCCACAGGCCGGCCAGACTTGCGAACACGCGGATTGCTTTCATTTGCTTACCTTCGGACGCGGCTGTTACCGCCTGGCCCTGACTTTGTCGAGGTTCTTGCTTTCGAACTTCCACCCTGAATCCACGCAGAGTGTGCAGTTTGCGCCGACGAACCATTTGCCGGCTTCGGCATTGCCGCGCAATGACCAGTCCAGCCACTTCACTGCAGCCTGGGCAGCGCGACCGCCGTTTTCCTCGGCATAGCTGCCGCCGTGGCCCACGTTGCCAAGGTTTGCCACCGCTACAGGCAGGTTATTGATCTTCTGGAAGTCATCCATCCCGTTTACGTACGCAATGTCGGACGGACCACCGAGGATGTAGATAATGGGCGTGTGCACCTTCTGCAGCTGGCTCTTCTCCATGGTCATGCCGCCCATGCTGGTGGTGCCCTTGGCCATCAGGCCCGTGTTCTGCATCACGATGGTAGCAAGGCGCGGATCGTCGGCCACGGCGATGGCCTGAATGCCTCCGCAGCTGAATCCGGCAACAGCGATCTGCTTGGGATCGATCCGCTGATAGAACGGGCCGCCCTTGCGTGCATTTTCCTTCATTGCCCAGTCGATGGCGTCGGTGAGCTGGCTGGCAGTCGTGCTCGGCGCCGCACCCGGACCTGCTCCTGGTGCACCAGGTGCACCGGCGCCCGGCTGACGTGGTTCACGCGGCGGAGCGCCTGGCCCGCTGAGGATCCTGCCGTTGGCTATGACGAGATAGCCGTGCGAAGCGATTTCAAGAAGATGAAAGCGGCTGCTCGCACCATCGGGTGAGCAACCACCATTGCCCCAGGCCACGACACCGAGTTTCATGCGGCCCATGGCGTCGAGGTTTGCCGGACGGTAGACCACGTGCGCAGGAAGCGATGCAACTTCTTCTTTCATCGCGGCAAACTTGCCGGTGCCGATGTTGTCGGGACGGCGGTTCTGCTCGTCCTGGCGGCGCTGCATTTCTGCCTGATTCACCCCGGCCGCTGGAGCAACCGCAGGACCAGGACCAGGCGCAACGCCCTGCGCAATTGCAACAGAGGCCAGACCGGCGATGGCGGCCGCGTTCACGGCGCGACCAAAGATGCTTCCTGAAAAACCAATCATGCCCTTCCCCTGTTGTTTGTTCTGGCGCCGTGGTCAGGTAAATTGTTGACAATCCATCATGGACCGAATCAGATCAGATATGTGTAGCCACAGGCAAGTCCAGGGGAAATCCATGCGATATCAGATTGGCAGAAGAATGGCTTTCTCATGCCTGCCATGGCAGCAACACTCACCAACGGTGCAGAACAAGTCATCCAGCCAGTTGGCGTCATTGGCCCGCCGGCAGGCACCGGCAAGTGGCCTGCAGTCGCCGAGGCGCGCGAAGACCTGCGCGCCCACACAATCTATCACCCGCAGAAGATGCCGGTGACATCACTGCCGGTCTTGATCTGGGGCAACGGCGGTTGTTCTGACAATGGCCTTTCGCACAGCTTTTTCCTGCGTGAAATCGCCTCACATGGCTATTACATCATCGCCCTTGGGTACCCGCGCACCGAGCCCGTCCCGCGTCCGCAGAACGGCCAGGCAACTCCACGGCCGCCAGTTGCGCCTCCAGGATCCACACCCGCAGGCGCACAGCCGCGCGGGCAAATCGGCGGCGGCGGCGCGCTGCCGCTGGATCCCACCGAAACGGACGCCACGGTTGTGGCCCAGATGGATATGGCGCTGGCATGGGCCAGTGCCATGAACGAATTATCGAGCAGCCAACTGCACGGCCATCTGGACATGACCCGTATCGCAGTCGCGGGCCACAGCTGCGGTGGTCTGCAGACCATCAAGTATTCAGCCGATCCGCGCGTCAAGACGTCGATGATATTCGACAGCGGTGTGTACAACGTTCCGGGCGGCATGAGCCGGGTCAAGGTCAGCAAGTTCGATCTCCATTCGCTGCACGCTCCCACTGCCTATATCACCGGTGGGCCCACTGATCAGGCGCATCCCAACGCGATGGACGACGCGAGTCGCATCAAGCATGTGCCGGTGTTCCTCGGCTGGTTGCCGGTAGGTCATGGCGGCACGTTCTCGCAGCCGAATGGCGGCGACTGGGCGTCGATCGCGGTCAACTGGCTGGACTGGCAGCTCAAGGGAGATGCCACTGCCGGCAAATGGTTCGTGGGCGCGGAGTGTGGCTACTGCAAGGACCCGCGCTGGCACGTGGAATTCAATCCCACGCGCTGATCCACGGGCGCTCATCGACGCGGCAGGACGCAACCGCCTATGCGTCGCGGACTCACAGCACCCGCGGAATCCGCGCGGCGACGATCTCCTTCTTCGCGCGGCTGATCCCGTAGATCACGCGCTGCCCGCGTGCGCTGCGATCCCATGCCCAGCCCTGGCCTTCGAACGGCACATCGATCGTCGTCACATGCTCCAACGTCACACCCTGACGCGGCAGCCGCAGCACATGCAGTTCGGGCGCGTCGTGGCCCGTTGCATACAACAGGCCGTCCGCGCCCCAGTCGCCGCCCGAGGACGAACTGTCGCCCCACGTCGCGATGAAGTCCTTCGGAAAGAGCCACGAACGCAGCATCTGCCAGCGATCGTCGAATTCGCCGACGTACGTGGAGCGCTGGTCGAACCCTGGCATCGTGCCCTGATCGTTGTAGTACGCGAAACAGGCCCACCACCTGGCCCGGTGGCGCACAGCCCAGGTCAGGGACCCCGGTCGCAGCCCGAGGCTGATGCTTTCGATCAGCTGCAACGTGCGCGTGTCATGGATCTCGAGCGAACTGGCCGGCGGCAACTGAGGAAAGTTCGAGTGCGCGAGTGTCAGCCGGTGTCCATCGACGAACCCGGAGTTGAAGTGCACGATCGGCCCGTCCTTCGGACTTGACCAGTCCGCCACGCGTTCGCCAGTGTCCTTTCGGTGTTTCACCAGGACGCGATTGCCAATGCCATAGAAATGCGTGGCATCGACGGCGGCCGCCTGGTTGGCCTCGGCAATGGACCAGCGTCCGACCTCGGTCGCCATGAGCCGCGCCTGCGCGCGGACCGGGCTCAACAGCGCGACCTGAGCTGCGCCTGCGATGCCCAGCAGCGCCGTCCTTCTCGTGATGGGCATCTTCATCAAAAGCGGCTCGACAATTCCAGGCTCCAGGTGCGGCCGTTCAGCAGGTTCTGGCTGACCGACGGATCGTAACCGAAGCCATCGCTGTTGGCCGACAACGGTGGCGACTTGTCGGTCAGGTTCACGATCCCCAACCGCACGCGCGTCTGGCCGAACTGCGACCTGCCCTTCTCGAATCGGTACCCGACCGTGAAGTTGTACGTGATGACGGGCTCGATGACGAGGCGGTACACGGTGGTGCCATTGGTCGTGAAGGGAGCAATGTACGAGGGCGATCCAAGACTCTCGTACACCGCGCGACTCACGGTCGGCGTATCGTGCGTCTTGCCACTGTGATAGATGCCGAGACCCGCGTTCCACGGCCCCTGTTCCCACGTCAAGTTGGTGGTAGTGCGCCACCTGGCTGCACCGCCTCCGTATAGATCATTGCTGACAGTCGGGGTCGTGGCAGTGGGGACGACGGACCGTGCACGCCACAACCAGCTCGCATCCGAGTTCACACCGAGCCGTC